>DATCWZ010000685.1:0-2884 GCA_036566065.1 Streptomyces sp.
CCCGAGCGCCCACGCCGCCTGCCGGGCCGCGCCCAGCGCCGCGTACTGCGCGGGCTGCGGCACGACGACCTGCGTACCGAACAGCGCGGGTGCCAGCGCCTGGACGGCGGGCAGTTCGGCGCTCGCCCCGAGCAGGAACACCCGCCGCACCTCCACGCCCCGGCCGCGCAGCACGTCCAGCGCGTCGGCCAGCGAGCACAGCATCCCCTCGAACGCGGCCCGCGCCAGGTGCTCCGGCTTCATCGACTCGCGCCGCAGCCCGCTCAGCGTTCCGGCGGTGTGCGGCAGCCGGGGCGTGCGCTCGCCCTCCAGATACGGCAGCAGTACGAGCCCGGAGGCGCCCGGTGTCGACTTCAGCGCCAGCGCGGACAGCTCGCCGAGGTCGCCGAGGCCCAGCATGTCGGCGGTGCCGCGCAGGGCGCGTACCGCATTGGAGATGTGCACGACCGGCAGATGCATGCCGGTCGCGTCGGCGAACGAGGTGATCATCCCGGTCGGGTCGGACAGCGCCTCATGGTGCACGGCCATCACCGAGCCGGAGGAACCCATCGAGACCACCGCGTCCCCGATCCCGACCCCCAGCCCGAGCGCCGCGGCCATCGTCTCGCCGGTCCCCGCCGAGATCAGCAGCCCCTCCGGCGTCATCCCCGCCGGCTCGGCAGGTCCGAGCACATCGGGCAGCGCGACCGGATGCCCGAGCGCGAGCTCCACCAGGTCCGGCCGGTAGGCGGCGGAAGAGGCCGACCAGTACCCCGTACCCGACGCGGCGCCGCGGTCCGTGGTCCGCCGGGCGGGCCGCCCGAGCAACTGCCACACCAGCCAGTCGTGCGGCTGCATGACGATGGCGACGCGCCGTGCGTTCTCCGGTTCCGCCCGGGCCAGCCAGCGCAGCTTCGCCACGGGCTGCGCTGCCTGCGGTACGCAGCCGACGGCCTCGGCCCACGCCTGCCGGCCGCCGAGCCCGTCGATCAGGTCGGCGGCGGCGACCTGTGCGCGCCGGTCCTTCCCGAGCAGCGCAGGACGTATGAGATGACCCTGCTGGTCCAGCGGTACGAGCCCGTGCAACTGGGCGGACACCCCGATGGCCTGAACGCCTTCGAGCAGCCCGCCCGCCGCCGCCTCACCGAGCGAGAGCAGCCATGCCTGCGGGTCCGCCTCGGATGCCTTCGGTTCGAGCGGATGCGGGGCGTACCCCTGGCGCAGCACGGAACCCGTGCCCGTGTCGCAGACGACGATGTGTGTGAAGGCGGATGAACTGTCCAAGCCGGCGACTATGCCCATACCGTGAATTCTGCCGCACCGGGCGACCGGGCGGGAGATCAGGTGTTGGTGGTGCCCCAGTCGTCCTCGCCGTTGTGGTTGCTGCGCTCCCGCAGCGAGCGCACCCGCTCGGAGACCGAGGCGGGGACCTTGTCCCCCACCTTCTCGCTCATCGAGTGGTAGGTGCGGCCCGCGAATTCCCGGCCGCCCTGAGCCGCCGACTCGGCGGCGTTGCGTACAGCGGGGTTCTCGGCGATCTGGCGTGCGGACTTCTTGAGCTGTTCGTAGCGCTCGCGCCCGGCCCGCGTGCCGAGCACGTAACCGAGCGCCACTCCGGCGATGAACGTGAGCCGGTACCGCATGGCTGTCACCCTTCCTCCGCTGTGTGCGACGTGTGCTGCCCGCCTACCCGTACGCACCCGAGATCACCCGGGGCCGATACCGATTGGCGGAGCACCCCCCTGCTTGCGCTAATGTATGTGTCGCAGCGAACGCGCGCCGCCCGGCATCCGCCAGGCAGGTACGATTCGCGGCAGTGCCACAATCCCCTGTAGCTCAATTGGCAGAGCAGCCGGCTGTTAACCGGCAGGTTACTGGTTCGAGTCCAGTCGGGGGAGCGGAGCAGAGAAGAGGACCCTGCGGGGTCCTTTTTCGCGTGTCCGCCGAATCGGCCGCGGGCCGCTCCGGTGACTCTTTCGTGGCTATTTCGCGTCGACTGGAACCGGGCATGCGGCAGCACGGTCTCCAAGGTCGTGCGAAGCCGGGCATCCGCAGCGAGAGATCGTATGACCGGCTATGCTGCGGCAGACGGCACGCACACATGTACGCGCCACGCCGTAACGGGGCGGTAGCTCAGCCGGTTAGAGCAGCGGACTCATAATCCGTCGGCCGTGGGTTCGAGTCCCACCCGCCCCACCCGGCATCTCCAGGCAGAATCGTTCTGACCTGGGGAGACGCGTTTTTCGGGGGCTTTTTGTGTGTGGCGTCCGCCTGCCGGAGCGGTGTGGCGAACGTGGCGTTTCGTGCCTCCAGGACGGCCTTGTGCGGCTGTGACCTGGGCTTTTCTAGTCCAACGTCCTGCTCCGGGTCGCGGAGTCAAACCTGGTGCACCGTGGATTCGGGTCCTCTGCGCCGTTGAAACTGGCCGCTGGGCGACGCAGCGTGCGGACCCACTGCGCGGTCGGCCAGGGCGGGGTCGCTACCGCGTCCGCAGGATCGCACCTCGGTCCGAGAAAAACGCGCGGCAGGGGAACCTGATCCGAGGTACCGACGTCGAAGGGTGGAACACGAGAGCCTCACCACTGGCACGGTCTCATTCCCGTGCTGGGCGAGGGCGAGGTCACTCGGCAAAGAGGAGGCACTCCTCTTCTTTGCCGCATCTACTGAGGGGGGACACGCATGAGTTGGACCAGGCGATCCGCCGGCTTGCTGGTGGCGGCGGCCATGGTGATGTCAGTGGCCGCGTGCACGGCCGACAGTGGTAGCGCCGGAGCGTCGTGCGTTGCTCGGTACACCTATCAGGACACTACGTATCAAAGTGTGGGGAAGGTGGAATTCACACCCGGGAAGAAGCTCGGTGTCGCCACCGAACCACCCTGCGATGACACCGGCGGCCTGGGCAAGA
>DATCWZ010000456.1:0-19510 GCA_036566065.1 Streptomyces sp.
CCCGCCGATGCTGCGCGTCAGGCTGAGCGGCGCCCAGGCGCGGGCTTTCGCCAAGCGCGCCCTGGACGTCGTGAACGCCGGCCGCCCGCCGTGCCCGCTGTGCAGCCTGCCGCTCGACCCGGAAGGACATGTATGCCCGCGCCAGAACGGATACCGCCGCGGGGCCTGACGGAGACCGACCTGCTCACCCTGCTGGCCAAGGGGCGGCTCACGGTCCGCGGACAGGTCCGCGGCGCGTCCAACGCGGTGCTCCACTGCACGGTCTCGTACGACGGTGAGGAGCGGTTCTGCGCGTACAAGCCGGTCGCCGGGGAGCGCCCGCTGTGGGACTTCCCCGACGGCACCCTCGCCCAGCGCGAGGTCGCGGCGTACGAGGTGTCCCGGGCGACCGGGTGGGACCTCGTGCCACCCACCGTGCTGCGTGACGGGCCGTACGGCCAGGGCATGTGCCAGCTCTGGATCGAGCCGCCGCCCGACGCGGAGGCGGACGCCGCAGGGCCCGCCGGTACCGACGGGCACGTACTGGGCAAGCTGACACCGTTCCTCGCGCTCGTGGACGCCGAGGAGCCGGGGGACGGCTGGAAGGCCGTGGGCTTCGCGGAGGTGGGGGAGGGGAAGACGGCCCTGCTCGTGCACGCGGACGACCCACGGCTGCGGCGGCTCGCGGTCCTGGACGCGGTGATCAACAACGGCGACCGCAAGGGCGGCCATCTGCTGCCCACGGCGGACGGCGGGCTGTACGGCATCGACCACGGGGTCACGTTCAACACCGACGACAAGCTCCGCACGCTGCTGTGGGGCTGGGCCGGTGAGCCGCTGACCGCCGAGGCGGCCGAGGTGCTGGAGCGGCTGTCCGGCGAGCTGGCGCCCGGCGCGGAGCTGGCCACCCGACTGGCGGAGCTGATCACCCCGGCCGAGACCGAGGCGCTGCGCGGCCGGGTGGCGGGGCTGCGCGCGGCCGGGCACCATCCGCAGCCGGGCGGTGACTGGCCCGCCATTCCCTGGCCCCCGGTCTAGGGCCGCTCGTTCGGATCAGGCCGGGCCTGGTTCCGCCCGGGGCCGCTCGTATCCGGAAGCAACGTCCGGTTACGCTCATGACATGTATGCCTGGCCCGTTTCCGAGGTCCCCTCCCTGCCCGGCAGGGGCCGTGACCTCCGTATCCATTCCACCGCGACCGGCGGACGGATCACCCTCGACCCCGGTCCCGTCGCCCGTATCTACGTCTGCGGCATCACGCCGTACGACGCGACCCATATGGGTCATGCGGCGACCTACAACGCGTTCGACCTCGTCCAGCGCGTGTGGCTCGATACCAAGCGGCAGGTTCACTACGTCCAGAACGTGACCGACGTGGACGACCCGCTGCTGGAGCGGGCCGTGCGCGACGGGCAGGACTGGACCGAGCTCGCGGAGCGCGAGACCGCGCTCTTCCGGGAGGACATGACCTCCCTGCGCATGCTGCCCCCGCAGCACTACATCGGCGCGGTGGAGGCGATACCCGGCATCGTGCCGCTCGTCGAACGGCTCAGGGACGCCGGTGCCGCGTACGAACTTGACGGCGACATCTACTTCTCCGTCGAGAGCGACCCGCACTTCGGTACGGTCTCCCACCTCGACGCGGAGACGATGCGGCTGCTGTCCGCCGAGCGCGGCGGTGACCCGGACCGCCCGGGCAAGAAGAACCCCCTCGACCCGATGCTCTGGATGGCCGCCCGGCCCGGTGAGCCGAGCTGGGACGGCGGCACCCTCGGCCCCGGACGGCCCGGCTGGCACATCGAGTGCGTGGCCATCGCGCTCGACCACCTCGGCATGGGCTTCGACGTCCAGGGCGGCGGCTCCGACCTCGCCTTCCCGCACCACGAGATGGGCGCGTCGCACGCCCAGGTGCTCACCGGCGAGTACCCCTTCGCCCGCGCCTATGTGCACGCCGGGATGGTCGCCCTGGACGGCGAGAAGATGTCCAAGTCCAAGGGCAACCTGGTCTTCGTGTCGAAGCTGCGCCACGAAGGCGTGGCCCCGGGGGCGGTCCGCCTCGCCCTGCACGCGCACCACTACCGCAGTGACTGGGAGTGGACCGACGAGGTGCTGGCCGACGCCGTCGCGCGCCTCGGGAGGTGGCACGCCGCCGTGTCCCGGCCGGACGGCCCGCCCGCCGACGCCATGCTCGAAGAGGTACGGGAGGCGCTCGCCGACGACCTGGACACCCCGGCCGCTCTGGCCGCGGTGGACCGCTGGGCCGCGCTCCAGGCATCGGAAGGCGGTACGGACGAGAGCGCGCCCGGCCTCGTATCGCGCACCGTCGACGCGCTGCTGGGCATCGTGCTGTAAACGGCTCCTTGCCCCGGACTTCGGAGGAAGTCCGGGGCCGGTGCCGTGCGCTGCTGCCGGATGCGGCGTCAGTTCCCGGAGGGACCACCGGGACCGGAACCGGGATCGTCGCCCGACGAGGGCCCCTGTGACGGGTCGTCCGGAGTGTCCCCGTCGCTTCCGTCCGCCTCCGGCGACGACGGGCGCCCCGGGTCCGGCCGCTGCGGTTTCGGCGGCTTCGTACGCCCCCCGGAGGTGTCCCGCAGATACGACGCGTCGCCGCTCTCGGTCGCATGGCCTCCCGGCGCCTGCCCCGGGCCTCCGTCCCTGCGCCGCAGATACCGTTCGAACTCCCGGGCGATGGCCTCGCCCGACGCCTCGGGCAGCTCCGCGGTGTCCCGCGCCTCCTCCAGCGTCTGGACGTACTGCGCCACTTCGCTGTCCTCGGCGGCCAGTTGATCGACCCCCAGTTGCCAGGCGCGGGCGTCCTCGGGCAGCTCGCCCAGCGGAATCCGCAGCCCGATCAGGTCCTCCAGCCGGTTCAGCAGGGCCAGCGTCGCCTTCGGGTTGGGCGGCTGGGACACATAGTGCGGCACCGCCGCCCACAGGCTCACCGCGGGCACCCCCGCGTGCGTACAGGCTTCCTGGAGGATGCCGACGATGCCCGTCGGGCCCTCGTACCTGGTCTCCTCCAGATCCATGGTCCTGGCCAGATCCGGGTCGGAGGTGACTCCGCTCACCGGCACCGGACGGGTGTGCGGGGTGTCCCCGAGCAGCGCCCCCAGGATGACGACCATCTCGACGCCCAGTTCATGGGCGAATCCGAGGAGTTCGTTGCAGAACGAACGCCAGCGCATCGAGGGCTCGATGCCGCGGACCAGGACCAGGTCGCGTGGTTGCTCGCCGCCGATCCGGACCACGGACAGCCGTGTGGTGGGCCATGTGACCTTGCGCGACCCGCCGTCCAGCCACACGGTGGGCCGGTTGACCTGGAAGTCGTAGTAGTCCTCGGCGTCGAGCGCCGCGAACACCTCGCCCTTCCATTCCCGGTCCAGATGCCCGACCGCTGTGGAGGCGGCGTCACCGGCGTCGTTCCAGCCTTCGAACGCGGCCACCATGACCGGGTCGATCAGCTCGGGTACCCCCTCGAGCTCGATCACCCAGGCCTCCTTCCGACGTTTTTCCCTGTGTACGTAACAACCTTACGGGTTTCGGGCGGCCCGGTCGGATCAGTGCAACGCCCCACTCCGGCCCGGGGTACGGCGGAGGGGCGGCCCCCGAAGGGAGCCGCCCCGCACATCCGTACCGCCGGAACCGGAGGTCAGCGCTCCGCGGCCAGCACCTCCTCGACCCGGGAGCGGATCTCGTCCGTCGCCAGGCCCCGGATCGTCAGCGTGGTCCGGCGCCGCAGCACATCGTCCGCGGTCCGCGCCCACTCGTGGTCACGCGCGTACACCACCTGCGCCCAGATCTCCGGGGCGTCCGGATGGACGCGCGCGGCCAGCGCCGGGTCCTCGTTCGCCAGCCGCGCGATGTCGAACGCCAGGGAGCCGTAGTGCGTGGCCAGATGACGGGCCGTGTCGGCCGCCATCCGCGATTCCGGCGAACCGCCGTCGGCCAGCAGTCGGTGCGCCACCGCCACCGGGCTGGCGATCCCGGGCAGCGGGAGCTTCCTCGGCAGCCGCGACATCGGCTCCATGTCCCGCGCGAGGGGGTGCCCGGGCAGCGCGGCCAGCTTGTTCATGACCGTACGGCCGATGTGGCGGAACGTCGTCCACTTGCCGCCCGCCACCGACAGCATGCCGCCGCGGCCCTCCGTCACGACCGTCTCGCGCTTGGCCTTGGACGTGTCGCCGGGACCGCCGGGCAGTACCCGCAGCCCGGCGAAGGAGTAGGTGATCAGATCGCGGGACAACTGCTGGTCGCGTACGGAGATCGCGGCCTCGTCCAGGATCTGCGCCGTGTCCTTCTCGGTGACCGCGACATCGGCCGGGTCGCCCTCGTACTCCTCGTCGGTCGTACCGAGCAGCAGCATGTCCTCCCACGGCAGGGCGAACGTGATGCGGTACTTGTCGATCGGGGTCGCCAGCGCCGCCTTCCAGGGGCGGGTGCGCTTCAGCACCAGGTGCGCGCCCTTGGACAGACGTATGGAAGGCGGCGCGCCCGCGTCCTCCATTCGGCGCAGGTGGTCGACCCACGGGCCGGTGGCGTTCAGGACGAGCCGGGCGTTCGCCCCGAACTCCGTACCGTCCAGACGGTCCACCAGATCGGCGCCCGTCACCCGGCCCCGGGTGAACCGCAGGCCCGTCACCGCCGCGTGGTTGAGGACCACGGCGCCCGCGTCGACGGCCGCGCGGACCGTCATCACCGCCATCCGGGCGTCGTTCATCTGGTCGTCCCCGTAGACCGCGACGGCCCTGAGATTCTCCGTACGCAGCTCCGGCACATCGCGCCGCGCCCGCGACGGGCTGATCACATGGCCGACGCCATCACCGAAGCCGGACAGAGCCGAGTACGCGAACACTCCTGCACCCAGCTTCGCCGCGCCGTGCGGGCCGCCCTTGTAGACCGGCAGATAGAAGGTGAGCGGGTTCGCCAGATGCGGGGCGACCTGCCGGGACACCGCACGCCGCTCGAAGTGGTTCTCCGCGACCAGCTTCACCGCGCCGGTCTGCAGGTAGCGCAGCCCGCCGTGGAGCAGCTTGGACGAGGCGGAGGAGGTGGCGCCGGCGAAGTCACCGGCGTCCACCAGGGCCACCCGCAGTCCGGACTGCGCGGCGTGCCAGGCGGTGGAGATGCCCAGGATGCCGCCGCCGATCACCAGGAGGTCGTACGTCGCCCTGGACAACTGTTCCCGGGTCTCGGCGCGGCTCGGGAGGGAACCGGAGGCCGGATGCGTCCCCAGGGCGGGGACGCTCTGCAGGGTGGTCATATCGATCTACTCCTCGCCGGTGTTCTCGTCGAGCCAGCCCATGGACCGCTGTACGGCCTTGAGCCAGCTCTTGTATTCGCGCTCGCGGGTGTCCGCGTCCATGCGGGGCGTCCACTCGGCGGCCCTGCGCCAGTTGGCGCGCAGCGCGTCGGTGTCCGGCCAGAAGCCGACGGCGAGGCCGGCGGCGTAGGCCGCACCGAGGCAGGTGGTCTCGGCGACCATGGGGCGCACCACGGGCGCGTCCAGGAAGTCGGCGAGCGTCTGCATCAGCAGGTTGTTGGACGTCATGCCGCCGTCGACCTTGAGCGCGGTCAGCTCGACGCCGGAGTCCTTGGTCATGGCGTCGCAGATCTCGCGGGTCTGCCAGGCCGTCGCCTCCAGCACGGCGCGCGCGATGTGGGCCTTGGTGACGAAGCGGGTGAGCCCGGCGATGACGCCGCGGGCGTCGGGACGCCAGTACGGGGCGAACAGACCGGAGAAGGCCGGCACGAAGTACGCGCCGCCGTTGTCCTCGACCGAGGAGGCCAGGGTCTCGATCTCCGCGGCGGAGTTGATCAGGCCCATCTGGTCGCGCATCCACTGGACCAGCGAACCGGTGACGGCGATCGATCCCTCCAGGGCGTACACCGCCTCCTGGTCACCGATGCGGTAACCGACGGTCGTCAGCAGCCCGTTGTACGAGTTCACCGGCGTGTGGCCGGTGTTCATCAGCATGAAGGTGCCGGTGCCGTACGTGGACTTCGCCTCGCCCTCGGAGAAGCAGGTCTGGCCGAACAGCGCGGCCTGCTGGTCGCCGAGCGCGGAAGCCACCGGGATGCCGTCCAGGACGCCGCCCTTGGTATGGCCGTACACCTCGGCCGACGAGCGGATCTCCGGCAGGACGGCGGGCGGGATGTCCATGGACCGGACGATGTCCTCGTCCCACTGCATCGTGTGCAGGTTCATCAGGAGGGTGCGCGAGGCGTTGGTGACGTCGGTGACATGGACGCCGCCGTTCGTACCGCCGGTCAGATTCCAGATGACCCAGGAGTCCATCGTGCCGAAGAGGATGTCGCCCCGCTCGGCGCGCTCGCGCAGACCCTCGACGTTGTCGAGCAGCCAGCGGACCTTGGGGCCCGCGAAGTACGACGCGAGGGGCAGCCCGGTCTGGCGGCGGAAGCGGTCCTGGCCGACATTGCGGCCGAGTTCCTTGCAGAGCACATCGGTACGGGTGTCCTGCCACACGAGGGCGTTGTGGACGGGCTCGCCGGTGTTCTTGTCCCAGAGCAGGGTGGTCTCGCGCTGGTTGGTGATGCCGATCGCCCTGACGTCGGCGGAGGTGATGCCCGCCTTGGCGATGGCGCCGGCGACGACCTCCTGGACGTTCTCCCATATCTCGGTCGCGTCGTGTTCGACCCAGCCCGGCTTCGGGAGGATCTGCTCGTGCTCCTTCTGGTCGACGGAGACGATCCGGCCGTCCGTGTCGAAGACGATGCAGCGGCTGGATGTCGTGCCCTGGTCGATGGCCGCGATGAACGGTCCGGCGCCGTGGGTATGCGTCCCGGTGGTGTGTGCGTCGGTCACGGTGTGCTCCCGGAGATCGGTGGTGTGTGCGGGGATACGGCTCTGTGCTGTTGGAACAATGCTCCGCGGTTCACGCGAAGGCGAGGTTGTAGAGCCCGCCGGCCAGCGCACCGCCGATGAGCGGACCCACGACCGGGATCCAGGCGTAGCCCCAGTCCGAGCCGCCCTTGTTGGGCAGCGGCAGCAGCGCGTGCACGATCCGCGGGCCGAGGTCACGGACGGGGTTGATCGCGTAGCCGGTGGGGCCACCGAGCGAGAGGCCGATCCCGACGACGACCAGGGACGTGATCAGGACACCGAGCGTGCCGAGGCCGTTGCCCTCGTTGTTGAGGCCCTGGGTGAGGATCGCCAGGATCAGTACGAAGGTGGCGATGGTCTCCGTGACCAGGTTCTGCACAACGTTGCGGATCTCCGGGCCGGTGGAGAAGATGCCGAGCACAGGGCCGGCCTTGGGCGCGGCGGCCTGGTCGACCATGCCCTCCTCGGCGGGCTGCGCGCCCACGATCTCGGGATCGGTCAGGTGGGCGTGGAACTGCCCGTAGTAGACCGCCCAGACCAGCACGGCGCCGATCATCGCGCCGAGCATTTCCGAGCCGAGGTAGAGCGGTACGTCGCTCCACTTGGTGCCGCCCTGGATCGCGAGGCCGATCGTGACCGCGGGATTGAGGTGGGCACCGGACACGCCCGCTGCCATGTATGCGCCGGTCAGTACGGCGAAGCCCCACCCGAAGGTGATGGCGAGCCAGCCGGCGTTCCGTGCCTTCGAACGCTTGAGCGTGACGGCCGCACAGACGCCGCCGCCGAGCAGGATGAGTAGGGCGGTACCGATGGTCTCGCCGATGAAAATGTCGGAGGTGGACACCCGTGACTCCTTGTCCTTCGTCCAGGGGAAGGCGAACACCGGGTCACTCCGGTGGTTCGCACCCGAAGTGGGTACCTGTTCAGCGGGTAGTCCACGTGTTCGGGCCTGACCGGTCCTCGGCACTGCCACACCCTAACGCGTATTACCGTTAAGTGTTCGGCAATGCCGACCGTTGAACGGCAGTGTTTCCTCCGGAGAATCCGGCGTCAAGGGTTCTGTGAGGGTGGAATCGGCGCGCGACGCGATCGTTACCGAGCTCCCGGAGCGGGGAGCCCGCTCGTACGGCGTACGGGGGCGGGCGGTCAGTAGCGCTGTGCGCCCAGGTCCCGGGACACGGCCCGCGCGCAGTCCCGTACCGCCGCGATCAGCTCGGTGCGCAGCGTGCCGCCGGGGCAGACCCGCTCCACGGCCCCGGTGACGGCCACCGCGCCCACGGGCATCCTGCGCCGGTCATGGATGGGCGCGGCGACCGCGGCCACCCCGTCCCAGGTCTCCTCCAGGTCCGAGGCCCAGCCCTGTCCCCGGATCAGGTCGAGCAGGGCCTCGAACTCCACGGCGTCCGTGACGGTGCGCGGGGTGAACGGGCGCCGCTCGACCTCCTCCACCTCGCTGTGCGCGACCGGGTCGTAGGCGCACAGGACCTTGCCCAGCGCGGTCGAGTGCAGCGGCTGCATGGCGCCGACCTCCAGCACCTGGCGGCTGTCGTCGGGCCTGAAGACGTGGTGGACGATGAGGACACCGTGCTGGTGCAGCACGCCGAGATGGACGCTCTCGCCGCTGGAACGGGCCAGGTCGTCGGTCCACACCAGGGCGCGGGCCCGCAGCTCGTGGACGTCCAGATAGCTGTTGCCGAGGCGCAGCAGCTCGGCGCCGAGCTGGTAGCGGCCCGACGCCTGGTCCTGCTCGACGAAGCCCTCGTGCTGGAGTGTGCGCAGAATGCCGTGCGCGGTGCCCTTGGCCAGCCCCAGCGACGAGGCGATGTCGGACAGCCCCAGCCGCCGCTCGCCGCCGGCCAGGAGGCGCAGCATCGCTGCCGCCCGCTCGAGCGACTGGATGTTCTTGGCCATCGCGCCGTACTCCTCCACCTCGGTTCGACAATGCTGAACACTATCGGTCGATGCCGACCTGTGTCCGATCGCACGAGGATATTTCGTCGTGGCCCGGATGGCGGCGCCCCCGCACAGCATGCAGTCCGCAGCGTGGGACGCCACAACGGGGCAGGCCCCCTCCCGGCTACCCTGACCGGGTGCGCCTTCTCCAGAAGGACGCAAAGCCGACAGCCGTCGCATCCCAGGGAGATCATCCATGGCCTCGTTGCCGACCCCTTCCGCTGACAGCCGGAGCCGAGCCGAAGCGCTCCGCGAGGCGCTCGCCACCCGCGTGGTGGTGGCAGACGGTGCCATGGGCACGATGCTGCAGGCGCAGGAACCCACGCTTGAGGACTTCCAGAACCTCGAAGGCTGCAACGAAATCCTCAACATCACCCGGCCCGACATCGTCCGCTCCGTCCACGAGCAGTACTTCGAGGTCGGCGTCGACTGCGTCGAGACCAACACCTTCGGCGCGAACCTCGCGGCCCTGGGTGAGTACGACATCTCCGAGCGCGTCTTCGAACTGTCCGAGGCCGGCGCCCGCATCGCCCGCGAGGTGGCCGACCGGTTCACCGAGTCCACCGGACAGCAGCGCTGGGTGCTGGGCTCCATGGGACCGGGCACCAAGCTCCCGACCCTGGGCCACCTCCCGTACAGCAATCTCCGCGACGCCTACCAGCGGAACGCCGAAGGCATGATCGCCGGCGGGGCCGACGCGCTCATCGTGGAGACCAGCCAGGACCTGCTGCAGACCAAGGCGTCCGTCATCGGCGCCCGGCGCGCCCTGGAGGCCACCGGGGCCGACCTGCCGATCATCTGCTCGGTGACCGTCGAGACGACCGGCACCATGCTGCTCGGCTCCGAGATCGGCGCCGCGCTCACCGCGCTCGAACCGCTCGGCATCGACATGATCGGGCTGAACTGCGCCACCGGGCCCACCGAGATGAGCGAACACCTGCGCTATCTGGCCCGGCACTCCCGTATCCCCCTGTCCTGCATGCCCAACGCGGGCCTGCCGGTGCTCGGCAAGGACGGCGCGCACTATCCCCTGTCGCCGGCCGAGCTGGCCGACGCCCAGGAGACCTTCGTACGGGAGTACGGGCTCTCGCTCGTCGGCGGATGCTGCGGTACGACCCCGGAGCATCTGCGCCAGGTCGTCGAGCGGGTCCGCGACATGCCGCCCACCGTGCGCGAGCCGCGCCCCGAGCCGGGCGCCGCCTCGCTCTACCAGAGCGTCCCGTTCCGCCAGGACACCGCCTACCTCGCCATCGGCGAGCGTACGAACGCCAACGGGTCCAGGAAGTTCCGCGAGGCCCTGCTCGAAGCCCGCTGGGACGACTGCGTCGAGATGGCCCGCGACCAGATCCGCGAGGGCGCGCACATGCTCGACCTCTGCGTCGACTACGTCGGCCGTGACGGCGTCGCCGACATGGAGGAGCTCGCGGGCAGGTTCGCCACCGCCTCCACCCTCCCGATCGTCCTGGACTCCACGGAACTGCCCGTGCTCCGGGCCGGCCTGGAGAAGCTCGGCGGCCGCGCCGTACTGAACTCCGTCAACTACGAGGACGGCGACGGACCGGAGTCCCGCTTCACCCGGGTCAGCGCGCTGGCCGCCGAGCACGGCGCCGCACTCATCGCGCTGACCATCGACGAACAGGGCCAGGCCCGCACCGTCGAACACAAGGTCGCCATCGCCGAGCGCCTCATCAAGGACCTCACCACCATCTGGGGCATGCGCGAGTCGGACATCCTCATCGACTGCCTCACCTTCACCATCTGCACCGGCCAGGAGGAGTCCCGCAAGGACGGCGAGGCCACCATCGGGGCCATCCGCGAACTCAAGCGGCGCCACCCCGACGTACAGACCACGCTCGGCCTGTCCAACATCTCCTTCGGCCTCAACCCGGCCGCCCGGGTCGTGCTGAACAGCGTCTTCCTGGACGAGTGCGTCAAGGCCGGCCTCGACTCCGCCATCGTGCACGCCTCCAAGATCCTCCCGATCGCCCGGCTGGACGAGGAGCAGGCCAAGGTCGCGTACGACCTGATCTACGACCGGCGCGCCGAGGGCTACGACCCGCTGCAGCGGCTCATGGAGCTCTTCGAGGGCGTCAACATGAAGTCGATGAAGGAGGGCAAAGCCGAGGAGCTCATGGCCCTGCCGCTGGACAAGCGGCTGGAGCGCCGCATCATCGACGGCGAGAAGAACGGCCTGGAGGCGGACCTCGACGAGGCCCTGAAGAGCCGCCCCGCGCTCGACATCGTCAACGAGACGCTGCTGGCCGGTATGAAGGTCGTCGGTGAGCTCTTCGGCTCGGGCCAGATGCAGCTTCCCTTCGTGCTGCAGTCCGCCGAGGTCATGAAGACCGCCGTGGCGCACCTCGAACCGCACATGGAGAAGTCCGACGCCGAGGGCAAGGGCACCATCGTCCTGGCGACCGTGCGCGGCGATGTGCACGACATCGGCAAGAACCTCGTCGACATCATCCTCTCGAACAACGGCTACACCGTCGTCAACCTCGGCATCAAGCAGCCCGTGTCCGCGATCCTGGACGCCGCGGGCGAGAACAAGGCGGACGTCATCGGGATGTCGGGACTCCTCGTGAAGTCCACCGTGGTCATGAAGGAGAACCTCCAGGAGCTCAACCAGCGCAAGCTGGCGGCCGACTACCCGGTCATCCTCGGCGGCGCGGCCCTCACCCGGGCCTATGTCGAACAGGACCTGCACGAGATCTACGAGGGCGAGGTCCGCTATGCCCGCGACGCCTTCGAGGGCCTGCGCCTCATGGACGCCCTCATCGCGGTCAAGCGCGGCGTCCCCGGCGCCACCCTGCCCGAACTGAAGCGGCGCCGGGTCAGGACCGAGACCCTGCTCGTCGTCGACGAGCCCGAGCAGGAGGGCGTCCGCTCGGACGTCTCGGTCACCAACCCCGTCCCCGAGCCGCCGTTCTGGGGCACCCGTGTCGTCAAGGGCATCCAGCTCAAGGAGTACTCCTCCTGGCTGGACCAGGGGGCCCTCTTCAAGGGCCAGTGGGGCCTCAAGCAGGCGCGCTCGGGCGACGGGCCGACGTTCGAGGAGCTCGCGGAGACCGAGGGCCGCCCGCGGCTGCGCGGCTGGCTGGACAAGCTGCACACGGAGAACCTGCTGGAGGCGGCGGTCGTCTACGGCTACTTCCCGTGCGTCTCCAAGGGCAACGACCTGATCCTGCTGCACGAGGACGGCACGGAGCGCACCCGCTTCACCTTCCCCCGCCAGCGCCGCGGCAGGCGGCTGTGCCTCGCCGACTTCTTCCGCCCGGAGGAATCCGGCGAGCGGGACGTGATCGGCCTCCAGGTCGTCACCGTCGGCTCCCGGATCGGCGAGGAGACCGCGAAGCTCTTCGCGGCCAACTCCTACCGCGACTACCTTGAGCTGCACGGCCTGTCCGTACAGCTCGCCGAGGCCCTCGCGGAGTACTGGCACGCCCGGGTCCGCAGCGAGCTGGGCTTCGCCGGGGAGGACCCCTCCGACATCGAGGACATGTTCGCGCTGAAGTACCGCGGGGCGCGCTTCTCCCTCGGCTACGGCGCCTGCCCCGACCTGGAGGACCGGGCGAAGATCGCCGGGCTGCTGGAGCCCGAGCGGATCGGCGTCAAGCTCTCCGAGGAGTTCCAGTTGCACCCCGAGCAGTCCACCGACGCGATCGTCATCCACCACCCGGAGGCGAAGTACTTCAACGCGCGGTAGATTCGTCTTCCACGCGTCGTAGCCGGACACGTCGTACACTGGTCGGTCCAGTGCAGGCCGGTCGTCGTTCCATCCGGGACGAGGGCCGGCCTTCTCGTCCCTTCCGGAGGTGTGCCGATGACCAGTACGGTCCCCGCGTCCTTGACCCGCACGGCCGAAGGCGCCACGCTGCAGGCCGTCCTTCTCGACATGGACGGCACCCTGGTCGACACAGAGGGCTTCTGGTGGGACGTGGAGGCCGAGGTCTTCGCCGACCTCGGCCACCGGCTCGACGAGAGCTGGCGGGACGTGGTCGTCGGCGGCCCGATGACCCGCAGCGCCGGCTACCTCATCGAGGTGACCGGTGCGGACATCGCCGTCGAGGAGCTGACCGTGCTGCTCAACGACAGGTTCGAGAAGCGCGTCGGACGCGGCGTGCCGCTGATGCCGGGCGCCGCGAGACTCCTGGCGGAGCTGGGGGCGCACCAGGTGCCGACCGCCCTGGTCTCGGCCTCCCACCGCCGCATCATCGAACGCGTGCTCGATTCGGTGGGGCGTGAGCACTTCGCCCTCACGGTTGCCGGTGACGAGGTCACCCGTACCAAGCCGCACCCGGAGCCCTATCTGGCCGCGGCGGCCGGTTTCGGCGCCGATCCGTGGGGCTGCGCGGTCGTCGAGGACACCGCGACCGGGGTCGCCGCCGCGGAGGCCGCGGGCTGCAGGGTGGTCGCCGTACCGTCCGTCGCGCCGATCGCGCCCGCGCCCGGCAGAGCGGTCGTCAGCTCACTCGAACAGGTCGATCTGGCGTTCCTGCGCGGGTTGGTCACGCATCCGCATTGAGCCGTGTACCGACAGCATTTCTGGCTAAATCAGGTTCATGCCATTAAGTCGGCCGAGTGGGAGTGATTTATCTCACTCCCGCGGCTGCCGGCCGCTGAGCAAGATCGGTAGAGGTGTCCGATTTCGGCCGTCCAAGTGTCCCGGTTCATCAAGCTGTGTACGAATCCTTCCCGACCGGCGATGTGAGCGCACCGTCATGACCGATCACCGTGCGATTACGCATGCGCACGGGCGCGGTCAACTGCCCCTGCGACGCCAACTAATCTCGTTATCTCACATGCCGGAATGAGGGAGAACGTCCTGATGAACCGCAAGACGCTGGTGCTGCCGGCCGTAATCGGCCTGCTCGCACCCGTACTCGTCGCCTGTGGCGGGTCGGACGGTGCGGACGATGCCATCGTTGTCGGTACCACGGACCAATTCGAGGCCACATCGGACAACCCGGCGCCGCTCGACCCGGCCATCGGCTACGAGGCCGGCGTCTGGAACGTGCTGCGGCAGACCGTGCAGACCCTCACGCACGTCCCGCGCGGCGGCGGCGAGCCGGTGCCCGAGGCCGCCGAGAGCTGCTCCTTCACCGACACCGAGAACGAGAGCTACCGCTGCACGCTGCGCAGCGGGCTCACCTTCGCCGACGGCTCGCCGCTGACGCCCGAGGACGTGAAGTACTCCATCCAACGCGTTCTTGACATCAAGTCGGAGAACGGCCCGGTCGGTCTGCTCGACAACATCGACACGATCGAGACCAAGGGCGGCAACCAGGTCATCTTCCACCTGCGTACGCCGGACGCGACGTTCCCGTACAAGCTCGCCACGCCGGCCGCCGGCATCGTGCAGAAGGACAAGTACCCGGCGAAGACCCCGCGCGACGGCTTCCAGGTCGACGGCTCCGGGCCGTACACCATGAAGCCCGAGGTCGAGAACGACCAGGTGGTCAAGGTCGTCTTCACCAAGAACCCCAAGTACAAGGGCGACCTGAAGGTCCAGAACGACAAGGTCGAGCTGGATCTCTTCCCCGACTCGGACGCCATGGGCAAGGCGCTCGACGAGAAGAAGATCGACATGATGACCCGTACGATGTCGCCCGAGCAGGAGCAGAAGATGCTCCTGCACCCGACTGACGGTGTGAAGCTCACCGAGATGCCGGGCCTCTTCATCAGCTACCTGGCCTTCAACACCGAGGACCCCGCGGTGAAGGACAAGGCCGTGCGCCAGGCGATAGCCCGGGTCGTCGAGCGCGGCGCCATCGCGAGCAAGGTCTACGGCTCCACCGCCGAGCCGCTGTACTCGCTGATCCCGTCCGGCATCACCGCGCACTCCAACTCGTTCTTCAACAAGTACGGCGAGCCCAGCGTCAGCGAGGCCGCCGCCGTCCTGAAGGCCGCGAACGTCCAGACGCCGGTGAAGTTCACCCTGCACTACACGACGGACCACTACGGCTCCGGCACCAAGACCGAGTTCGAGATGCTGAAGAAGCAGCTCAACGACTCGGGTCTGTTCGACGTCAGTATCGAGGGCACCCCGTGGGCCAAGTTCCGGCCCGCGCAGAAGGAAGGCAAGTACACCGTCTACGGCATGGGCTGGTTCCCGGACTTCCCGGACCCGGACAACTACACGGCGCCGTTCCTGGACAAGAACAACTTCCTCAACTCGCCCTACTCGTCGAAGGACGCCCAGGCGCTCATTCCCGAGTCCCGCCGCGAGGCGGACCGGGCCGCCGCGACCAAGACCTTCCAGCGGATCCAGGACATCGTTGCCACCGACGTCCCGGTGCTGCCGATCTGGCAGGGCAAGCAGTACGTCGCCTCGCTCACCGGCATCACCGGAGTCGAGTGGGCCGTCAACTCCTCCGCCGACCTCCAGCTCTGGGAGCTGGGCCGCGGCCACTGACACAGACGGCCGCTGACGGGCGGTCACTGACACACAAAGGGTCCGGCCCGGGGCACACGCCCCGGGCCGGACCTTTGCCGCGTTCGCCCTACTGCGCACCGGGGCGCACCAGCCCGCTCTCGTACGCGTACACCGCGGCCTGCACCCGGTCGCGCAGACCGAGCTTCGTCAGCACATGGCCCACATGTGTCTTGACCGTCGTCTCGCTCACGAACAGGTCCGCGGCGATCTCCGCGTTCGACAGGCCGCGCGCCACGAGCTTCAGCACCTCCACCTCGCGCTCGGTCAGCGTGTGCAGGGCGTCCGGAACGGGCTCCTCACCCGACGGCAGATGATCGGCGTACTTGTCGAGCAGCCGGCGGGTGATGCTCGGCGCCAGCATCGCCTCACCCGCCGCGACCACCCGGATCGCCTGCACCAGCTCATTGGCCGGGGCGTCCTTCAGCAGGAAGCCGCTGGCACCGGCGCGCAGCGCCTCTACCACGTACTCATCGAGGTCGAAGGTCGTCAGCACCAGAACCTTCGCCGGGCCGTCCCTGCCGGGACCGGTGATCCGGTGGGTCGCCTCCACCCCGTCCATCCGCGGCATCCGGATGTCCATCAGCACGACGTCGGGCTGCAGCGCCCGGACCTGGTCGATCGCCTGGAGTCCGTCACCGGCCTCGCCGACCACCGCCAGATCGCCCTCCGCCTCCAGAATCATCCGGAAGCCGGTACGCAGCAGCGGCTGGTCGTCGACCAGCAGGACGCGGATAGCCACAGAGTCTCCTTACAGGCCCTCCCGGGCCGCCGGCAGGCCCGTCTCGGCGCGGACCTGGACCATTGTGCCCTGGACACCCTCTCCCGGACCGGCCGGACGAACCGGCAGCGGATAGACCGGGGGAGTCCCGCCGAATTCGGGGCAGACCGCGCGGTGGTCGCACCAGCCGCACAGCTTCGTCGGCCTCGGCCGCCAGTCGCCCGTCTCGGTCGCCAGCCGGATCGCGTCCCACAGGGCCAGCAGCTTGCGCTCCACCCGCTCCAGATCCGCCGGCACCGGGTCGTACGTCAGGACGTCGCCGCTGCCCAGATAGACCAACTGGAGCCGGCGCGGGACCACCTTCTTCAGCCGCCAGATCACCAGCGCGTAGAACTTCATCTGGAACAGCGCGCCCTCCGCGTACTCCGGCCGCGGCGCCTTGCCCGTCTTGTAGTCCACGATCCGGACATCACCCGACGGGGCCACATCGATACGGTCGATCACCCCGCGCAGCCGCAGCCCCGAATCCAGCTCCGTCTCGACGGACAGCTCACGTTCCGCCGGCTCCAGACGCGTCGGGTCCTCCAGCGAGAACCACCGCTCCACCAGCCGCTCGGCCTCGGCCAGCCACCCCGCGAGGCGCTCGCCGTCCGGGTCCTGCTCGAACAGCCCGGCAAGCTCCGGCCGCGACTCCAGCAGCTTGTCCCACTGGCCGGGAATCAGCGCCCGCGCCCGCGGCGCCGTACGCTCCGCCGCCGGGGCGTCGAACAGACGCTCAAGCACCGCATGCACCAGCGTGCCCCGGGTGGCCGCCTCGCTGGGCTTCTCGGGGAGTCTGTCGATGACCCGGAAGCGGTACAGCAGGGGACACTGCATGAAGTCACTGGCCCGCGAAGGAGACAGCGACGTGGGCGGGCCGGGCGGCCGGGGTACGGAGGTCATGTCGCAGACCCTATGACCCGCCACCGACACCGATCGGCATACCATCGACGACAGAGCCTCGCACACTGCATGATCGTGGCAGAAGCCACCGACCGAAGGGACCCCGTGGACGAGAGCGGCGACAGCGGGCGGCCGCAGACCGGCGCCGGGGGACCGGACCCCGGCAAGGGACCCGGCAAGGGCCGGCCGCGCCGCCCGGCCGAACCCGGCGGCGGCATTCTCATGGGCCGCCCGTTCGGCGTGCCCGTCTATGTCGCACCGAGCTGGTTCGTCGTCGCGGCGCTCATCACCTGGGTTTTCGGCGGCCAGCTCGACCGGGTGCTGCCCGGCCTCGGCTGGGCCCGCTATCTCGTGGCGCTGTTCTTCGCGATCGCCTTCTACGGCTCCGTGCTCGTCCACGAGCTCGCCCACACCGTCGCCGCGCTGCGCTACAAGCTCCCCGTCCGCCGCATCCAGCTCCAGTTCTTCGGCGGAGTGTCGGAGATCGAGAAGGAGTCGGAGACCCCCGGCCGCGAATTCGTCCTCGCCTTTGTCGGCCCCCTGCTCTCCCTCGTCCTGGGCGGCGTCTTCTACGGCGCGATGCAATTCGTCCGCGCCGGTACGGTCCCCGGCGTCCTGATCGCCGGGCTGATGATCTCCAACCTCATCGTGGCCGCCTTCAACCTGCTCCCCGGCCTGCCCCTCGACGGCGGGCGCATGCTCCGCGCCGTCGTCTGGAAGATCACGGGCAGGCCCATGACCGGCACCGTCGCCGCCGCCTGGGTCGGCCGCGGCCTCGCCGTCGCCGTCCTCATCGGGCTGCCCCTCCTCACCCATACGGGCGCCCTCGGCAACCCCACCGGCGAGATCAGCGGCGTGGAGACCGTCACCGACGCGCTCCTCGCCGCCATCCTCGCCGCGATCATCTGGACCGGAGCGGGCAGCAGCCTGCGCATGGCGCGCCTGCGGGAGCACCTCCCCGACCTGCGGGCCCGCGCCCTCACCCGCAGGGCCGTACCCGTCGAGTCCGCCACCCCGCTGTCCGAGGCCCTGCGCCGCGCCAACGAGGCGGGGGCCCGCGCCCTGGTCGTCGTCGACGGACAGGGCAACCCCAAGGGCGTCGTCCGTGAGACCGCCATCGTCGGTGTCCCCGAGCACCGCCGCCCGTGGGTCGCCGTCAGCGGCCTCGCCCCCGACCTCACCGAGGGCATGCGAGTGCCCGCCGAACTCGCCGGTGAGGCGCTCCTCGACCGGCTCAAGGCCACCCCGGCCACCGAGTACCTGGTCGTCGAGGAGACCGGCGAGATCTACGGCGTACTGTCCACCGCCGACGTCGAACGCGCTTTCGTCGCCGCCATGGCCAGACCCGCCGCCTGACGGCCCGGCACAATGCCCGGGCGGGCGGCAGGAGGGCCCGGGAATACCGGTAGGCTGGTCACATGTCCGAACCGACCGGTGCCGCCCGCCGTCGCGGCCCATTCAAAGTCGGGGACCAGGTCCAGCTCACCGACCCCAAGGGACGCCACTACACCTTCACGCTCGAAGCCGGGAAGAACTTCCACACGCACAAGGGTTCTTTCCCCCACGACGAGCTGATCGGTGCTCCCGAGGGCAGTGTTGTCCGCACCACGGGAAACGTCGCCTATCTCGCGCTGCGCCCCCTGCTCCCCGACTACGTCCTGTCCATGCCCCGCGGTGCCGCCGTGGTCTACCCGAAGGACGCGGGGCAGATCCTGGCCTTCGGCGACATCTTCCCCGGCGCCCGCGTCGTCGAAGCCGGCGTCGGCTCCGGGTCGCTCAGCACCTTCCTGCTGCGCGCCATCGGCGAACACGGCATGCTGCACTCGTACGAGCGCCGCGCGGACTTCGCCGAGATCGCCTCGCAGAACGTCGAGCGCTACTTCGGCTCCCCGCACCCCGCCTGGCAGCTCACCGTCGGCGACCTCCAGGACAACCTCTGCGACACCGACGTCGACCGCGTCGTCCTGGACATGCTCGCCCCCTGGGAATGCCTGGAAGCCGTCTCCAAGGCCCTGGTGCCCGGCGGCATCCTCTGCGCCTACGTCGCCACCACCACCCAGCTCTCGCGGACCGTGGAGTCCATCCGCGAGATCGGCTGCTTCGCCGAACCGCAGCCCTGGGAGTCGATGGTCCGCAACTGGCACGTCGAGGGACTGGCCGTGCGGCCCGACCACCGGATGATCGGCCACACCGGATTCCTCGTCACCGCCCGCCGTCTCGCCGACGGTGTCGAGCCACCGCTGCGCCGCCGACGGCCCGCCAAGGGCGCGTACGGGGACGACTACGAGGGGCCGGGCAGCAGGAGCGCCGCCGTCACCGCCGCGTCCACCGAGGCGGCCGCGGCCGCGACTTCGGAACCTGACGCCTCTACCGGGAACTGACTCCCGGACCGAGGACCGCCTACAACGCACAGGCGCCGCCGCAGAGTTCCCCCGCGTGACCGGGGAACTGAACGGCGGCGCCTTCGCGTTGCACGACGGATCCGCCGCCCCCACCGTTCCTCCGCGGTGTGAGGTGTGGCACGATGCTGGCCCCCCCCGCCCGCCGGCACTCATTTCCAGGAACCACAGGAGACATACCGCGTGCAGACCTCCGAGCTTCCGGACCTCGCGCACACCGACACCAAGCCGGTGCACTGGC
>DATCWZ010000740.1:0-2852 GCA_036566065.1 Streptomyces sp.
AGATCGGCCGTGCTCTCGGAGCGGCCCGCCGAGGTGACCGGGCCCCGCACCCGCACCTGGCGTCCGCGGGTGTGCCAGTAGAAGCCGAGCGCGGCGTACGGATGGATGGTGAGCTGGCGGCCCTTCGCGCTGGTGGAGTGCGTCGCGAAGTGCCAGCCGCGCTCGTCGGCGTCGTGCAGCATCAGCGTCCGTACGTCGGGACGGCCCTCGGCGTCGACGGTGGCCAGGGTCATGGTGTGCGGCTCGGGCTGGCCCGCGGTCGCGGCGTCGGCGAACCAGGCGTGGAACAGGGCGAGCGGGCCCTCGGGCGCGGTGGCCGGGTCGAAGGCGGGCAGTTCGGTCTCCCAGACGCGCCGGCTGTGGAGCAGCTCGCGGAAGGTGTGCTGTGCGTCGTCGTCCGTCATGACCCATATTTCTATGTCACGTCGGCCGCGTACGTGATGCGCAGTGCCCGGGAGCTTGCCGGGCCCGGGAACGCCGACGGCGGACCACACGGGTGGTCCGCCGTCGGTGCGACAGGACAAGGAGCGCCACGGGGTCGCCGCGCGCCCACCGGGTGCGGGCGGCCCTGCGCCGGCGCCTACCTCGTGGGCTTCCTGCCGGTGATGCCCAGATGCACCAACAGGGCGAGGTTCGGCCTCAGCTCGGCCTGCTTGACGCCCCAGGTGGTGAACCCCTTCTGGTGCGAGGCGGCGGCGGCCAGCATCGTGACCAGGGAACCCGCCACAGCGGCGGCACTGACGTCCTTGTCCACCTTGTTCTTGGCCTGGAGTTCCTTCACGGACTCGGTCAGCGAGCCGGCGACCGAGTTCAGGACCTTCATCCGGATCTTGTAGAACCGCTTGTCACCCTCGGCGGCGCCGAGGTCGACCACACGCAGGATCGCGTCGTGGTGGCGCCAGAAGTCGAGGAATCCGTCGACGAGTTCTTCGGCGCTCTGCCGGCCGGCCTTGCCGACCCAGGAGCGGCCTGCGACCAGTTGGGTCAGTTCGGCACTCTCCTTGGCCATCTCTTCGGCGATTTCGAGGACGGCGCCCTCTACGTCGGGGAAATACTGATAGAAGGTCGCGGGTGAAGTCCCCGCCTTCCGCGCGACATCGATGACTTTGACGTCACGGTAGGGCGAGGAGCTGAGCATCTCGCTGAGGCAGTCGAGCAGCTTCTGCCGCGTCGCCTGGCCGCGTCGACCGGCCACGCGGCCGTCGACGGTGCGCACTTGTCCTGTCATGCCGTCAGCTTACCGAGGGGTGATCGGAGCGCGATTCGGCCGAGTGCAAATGGGGAACGGGGCAGGAACGGCGGGGGTTGTGACGGTCCCGCTTGATCGCATTCGGAGCGCGTCCGGTGCGCATTCGTGGCTTTCTCCGTACGGCGCTGAACCGCTTTGGAAGCGGGTTCCGGCATTCGGCCGATAGTCTTATCAACAGCCTGTGGATAACTTCGGTGGACAACTTTGTCCACGCTCCGGGCGGAACCTTCATGATTCGGAAAAACGTGCTATTCGCGCGCGTCAAGGCGCGGTAAACGGCGTCCGAGGCTACGTTGACTGTGACGGGCGTCACCGCTACGGACGAAAAGGACCCGGGGCCATGGCCGTATTCGCGCAGTCCGCACCGTGCTGGGTGGATGTGCAGCTTCCCGACCTGGAAGCGGGCAAGCGCTTCTACGGGGGGCTCTTCGGCTGGACGTTCCGGGCGGCCGACGGGATGCCCTTCGCGGACGCCTTCAGCGAAGGCAGGCTGGTCGCCGCGCTCGCCGCCAAGAAGGACGGCCGTATGCCGACGGCCTGGGGGGTCTACTTCGCCACCGACGACATCGTCGCCACCGTCGCCAGGATCCGGGAGGAGGGCGGCCAGGTGATCACCGAACCGGTGCGGGCGGACCGTGCCGGGGTCCTCGCCCAGGCCGCCGACCCGGGCGGCGCGGTGTTCGGGCTGTGGCAGGCGGGGGAGCGGGCGGGCTTCGAGAAGCAGAGCGAACCCGGCGCGTTCTGCTGGACCGAGGTGTACACGCGGCAGCCCGCGCGAGTGGACGCCTTCTACGAGGACGTGTTCGGCTTCCAGGGGACGGACCTGGACCTGGGCGCGGGCGGGCGAACGGGGGCCCCGGAAGGGGGCGCGGGCTTTGTCGCGGATTTCCGGATGTGGTCGCCGGCCGGTACCGAGCCGGGGCCCGAGACCGCCATCGGCGGGCGCAGTGTGATCACCGACGCGTTCCCGCCGATGCTGCCCAGCTACTTCCTCACCTACTTCGCCGTAACCGACTGCGCCGCTGCCGTCGAGATCGCCGCACGCCTCGGTGGCCGGATCTCGGCCCCGCCCTTCGACATCCCGTACGGACGGATGGCCGTGCTCCAGGACGACCAGGGCGCCACCTTCGCCCTGCTGCAGCCGTCGGAGCCCGTGCCGGAGGTGTCCGAGCCCGTGCCGGAGGTGTCCGGGAACGGGACGGACTGACCCGGGACACCCCGATCCGCCCCCGGGTTCGCAACCGGGGGCCGCGCCAGGAAGAATCGGGGTGCGCACCGCCAGTGGTGCTCAGTGGTGAGACGCTGCACAGGCGGGATTTCGCGGGCTTCTGTTCCTGAGGTCCGTACGGGGAGGTGGCAGGCAAGTGGAGCAGCTTACGCAGCACGACCCGAGGCGGATCGGCCCGTTCGAGGTGCTGGGACGACTCGGCGCCGGCGGCATGGGGCTGGTCTATCTCGCACGCTCGGCGTCGGGCCGTCGGGTGGCGATCAAGACGGTACGTACGGAGTTGGCCGAGGATCAACTGTTCCGGGTCCGCTTCACACGTGAGGTGGAGGCCGCTCGCGCCGTCAGCGGCTTCTACACCGCCGCCGTGGTGGACGC
>DATCWZ010000470.1:0-3050 GCA_036566065.1 Streptomyces sp.
CGGTCCCGGCGAGCAGGCTCACGGCGACGGCGACCGCCCCGGCGACCAGGCCGGGCACCAGCAGCCCCTTCGCCGCCCTGCGGACGAGCGGGCCGGAGGCGGTGCGGGCCACCAGTACCCCGATGAACAGCAGCGCCAGCGCCGCGGGGGATTTGACCATGACCGCGAGGCCGGTCAGCGCGCTTCCGGCGACCCATCGTCCGCGTACGGCCAAAAGGACACCGGCCAGCATGAGGCCGATCATCAGCCCGTCGTTGTGCATGCCGCCGACCACATGGATGAGCAGCAGCGGATTGAGCGCGCCTAGCCACAGCGCGCCGCTCTCACTGACGCCGTGGTCCCTGGCCAGGCGCCGCAGGGCCCACACGATCAGCACCAGCGCGCCCAGGGCGATGACGCGCATGGCGAGAACGGCGGGGACGATCGTCCCGCCCGTCAGTGCGGCGGCGCCGCGCGCGAGCATGAGGAAGAGCGGTCCGTACGGTGCGGGCGTGTCGGTCCAGTTGCGGCCGACGCTCGCCGCTGCGTCGGCGCCGGGCCCCGACGGGTCGAGGGCCGAGGGTCCCACGCTGTAGACGTCGAGACCTTCGGTCACCATCGCGCCCTGGGCGATGTAGCTGTACACATCGGCGCTGTACAGCGGTGGTGCGAGTGCGAGGGGCGCCGCCCAGCAGAGCAGCGTACGCATGGTGTCGCGTACGGACGCCCCGGTCGCCCCGAACTGCCACCAGGCGACGACGAGCAGGGTGAGCCCGGTGTACGCGAGGACGGTGGCTGCGACGGTGGGCACCGGCCCGTGGGGCATCCAGAGCCCCCACGGGTCGCGGGCGGGCAGTGTTCCGGCGACCCACCCGCCGGCGGCGGCGGCCATGGAGCCGACCGTGCCCAGCCGGCGGCATCCCACACTGCTCAGTGCCCACATGACGGGCAACCTACCGAACATGTGGGCGGAAACCCCTGGTGGGGACGGTTCAGCCCGGACCCGGGCCATGGGCGCGGGTCCGGGCTGGGATCTCCCGGCTCGTACGGGGGGTGCGGCGAGTCAGCCCTGCACACCCGTGAGTGCGAGGAATTCGCCGCGGGAGCGGGCATCCGTACGCAGCAGTCCCTGGAGGCTGGAGGTGAGCGTAGTGGTGCCCGTGGCCCGCACGCCGCGGAGCGACATGCAGGTGTGCTCGGCCTGGATCACCACGCCGACGCCCTTGGGGTTGAGCTGGTGCTGGAGCCAGTCGGCCACCTGCTTGGTGAGGCGTTCCTGCACCTGCGGGCGGCTGGCGAAATGCTCCAGGACGCGGGCGAGCTTCGACAGGCCCAGGATGCGCTGCCCGGGGAGGTAGCCGATGTGCGCCGTCCCGACGAAGGGCAGCAGATGGTGCTCGCAGACGGAGCGCATCGGGATGCTGCGGGCCAGGACCAGTTCGTCGTACCCCTCGTCATTGGGGAAGGTGGTCAGATCGAACGGGCGCGGGCTGAACAGCTCGCCGTACGCGCGGGCCATCCTGGCGGGTGTTCCGCTGAGGCTCTCGGACGCGGTGCTGATGCCGAGTGCTCGCAGGAACTGTTCCGCGGCGAGCTCGGCGGCTTCGAGGTCGACCGCCGGGGTGTCGTCGACCACATGGAGCGCGGTCGTCCTGGATATGGACGCCACCTGGGTGTCCACCGCTCTGTTCAACGTGGCTTGGGCTTGTTGCGTCATGTCGTTCAGCCGCCGATCCCTGCAGCGGTGAGCAGAACCAGGACCACCGTCACGACGGCGAAGAGTCCGTGAGCGGCGACCACGGCCACCGGGAAGTGGCGCTCGGCGGGCTCGGCCTGGCCCTCGGCGGGCGCGGCGGCGCGGGCGCGGAGCACGGGGATCCAGCGGACGAGCATCACGAAACCGAGCAGCGCGGTGGGAACCAGCAGGGCGAACGCGGTCCAGGCCAGGGCGTCCTTGTCGACGACCAGGTAGACGATCCACACGACCAGGCCGATCGCCGCGAGCGCGAAGTGGCCGAAGATGACGGGAACGGGCAGATGGCTGTTGCCGCCACGGATGCCGCCGTGCGAGATCCAAGTGCCGAGCATGTAGAAGCCGCCGAGAGCGGTGATCAGCCAGGTGATCAGTGCGGCGATGTCCATGGGGGACTCCTGTCGGAAAAATGAGCGGTTGCCGGCTGCGGATTGCGCCGGAGCTGAGGGGGATGAAGGGAGGGGTGGGTTGGTCAGCTCTCCTGGGAGCCGGACTTGCCGGCCGCGGGCTCGAAGCCCTCGGCCTGGGTCGCCTCGTCGGCGACGCGGACTCCATAGCGGTAGGCGAGCTTGCCCCCGAGGAATCCGGAGACCCCGAGCACTGCCAGTCCCACCACATTCAGGGCGAGCGGACCCGCGCCGACGCTGCCGGACGGCCCGTCCCCGGCGTGGCGCCACAGGAAATTGCCCGCGTAGGCCGCGGTCACCAGCAGGTTCAGCGTCATGTGCACGAGGCCGATGCGGTAGGCCCGGGTGCCGGTGGGAATGGCGAACAGGTCCAGGAAGCCGACCATCGCGGCGGCCAGGGCGCCGAGCACCCCGATCGCGATCAGCCACATAGCTCCCTGGGAGAGGAAGTCCGGGTCGTCCACCACATGGGAGGCGATGTCGAACACGAGACTGCCCACCCACGCACCGATCGGCACGGTCACCAGGATCGGGTGGAAGGGGTGTCCGTAGGGTCCGGCGAGCGCTGCGCTGACCGGCTGCTTCGACTGCTGTTGCGATGCGCTGGGCATGGCGCTTCCTCTCCCTGGGTTTTCGCTAATCAGTATTGGTCTTATTGAACGAGGAGGTCAAGTTCCCCGTCAACCTGGCGCCATTTTGGAGTTACACCCATAAGATTCGGCGTTACGATGGGCCCATGACTTCCGACCTGACTCCTGGCTCGCCCCAGCCGCCCGCTGCTGCGGGTGTCGAGGCGGTGTCGGTGCTGGCGGACGAGCTGCGCCGTGGTCTGTACGCGTACATACGGGGTGCGCACCGGCCGGTGACGCGGGAGGAGGCGGCGGCGGACGCCGGGATCTCGGCGAAGCTGG
>DATCWZ010000404.1:0-14187 GCA_036566065.1 Streptomyces sp.
TCTGCCGCAGGCTGACACCTACTGGCCGTCGCTTCCCGGGCCCGGACGGGATCCAGTGCGTACGACGGCGGCCGGAGCTGCTCACCATAGGCGTTCCGCCGGGTTCCGGGGGCCACTGGGCGCCACCCGGGGTCATGTACGCAGGTAGGAGGCACCGTTGACATCGAGCACGGCACCGGACGACCAGCCCGCTTCCGGCGAGGCGAGGTAGAGCACGGCGGCGGCCACTTCCTCCGGAGTCCCGACCCGGCCGAACGGACTCTGACCGCGCAGCGCCTCGCCACCGGGCCCGGCCAGCTTGGCGGCCTGGCGTTCGGTCGCGACGAAGCCGGGCGCCACGGAGGTCACCGCGATACCGAGCGGCGCCAGCGCGATGGCCATCGACTGCCCGAAGGCGTGCAGCGCGGCCTTGCCAGCTCCGTACGCCGGGAAGTCGGGCTCGCCCCGAAAGGCGCCGCGTGACCCGATGTTGATGATGCGGCCCGGCTCGCCGCGGTCGATGAGGTGCCGCGCCACCTTGTACGTCACGTTCACCGCGCCCAGCAAATTGACCTGGATCATGCGCTGCCAGATCTCCTGCCAGTCCTCGTACGAAACGTCGGCCACCGAATGCCGGTTGCCGGCGTGGGGAGCGAGCGCCGCGTTGTTCACCAGCACATCGACCCCGCCGAGAGCCGCCACGGCCTCCTCGACGACGCGGCGCGCCACCTCCGGGTCCGCGAGATCACCGCCGACCAGCACATGGCCCTCGCCGGGCAACTGCCGCAGTGTCCGGGCCGCGTCCTCACGCCTGGTCGCGTAGTGCACCGCAACGCGGTCACCGCACCCGGCGAACGCCAGTGCCACGGCACGGCCGATCCCCCGGGACGCCCCGGTGACCAGCACCCGCCTCACGAGGTGAAGACCTTCGACTTGGCGAGCTCGTACAACTGCCCGGTCGACAGCAGCGGCACACAGTGCGGGATCGGCACGGCGTGCCCGTCGACCGAACTCGAACCCTGGGCCGTGGGCCCGTCGGCGACGACATGCGTCACCAGTTGATGGCCGTGCAGATCCCAGTCGATCCACTGCTCGATGGAGCGTTCCTCACCGAGCCCGAGCACGCCCCCGTAGAACTGCCGGGCGCTGCTCGGATCAGTGACCGTTATGGCCGGATGCACCGCTGGGCGCATGGGCATGCCGCCGCTCCTCATGACTGGTAGGACCCCTAGCATGCCCGAAACCGTGACTGCGCGAGGGCCTGCGCCCGGGCGTCGGGTGGAAGAGGCGGGCGCGATCTGTTGTCTCAGGCGGTGCCTCGCTCGTGAGGTCCGCCCCGGGGCCACAAAATCGGTGTTCCGCCGCCGCACGGGGACACAAGATGGTGCGCATGACTCTGGCCACTCCCCTTCTGCACACCGCTCGCCTGCGATTGCGCCCCTTCACCGACGCCGACAGGGACCTGCTCTTCGCGCTGCGCAGCAGCACCTACGTGATGCGCTTCTGGGATTCCCCGCCGTGGAACGACCCGGCCCGCGCCGATCGCTTCATCAGGACGTGCCGGAAGATGGCGGACGAAGGCACCCGGGCTCGGGTGGCCATGGACCGTATTTCTGACGGTGCCTTCGTCGGTTGGTGCGGTCTGACCGGATGGAACCCGGCCCACCGCAGCGCATCGTTGGGCTACTGCCTAGACGATGCGATGTGGGGCCACGGCTTCGCGACGGAGGCCGCGCACGCCTTGCTGCGGTGGGCGTTCGACACGTTGGACCTGAACCGAGTTCAGGCCGAGGCCGATACACGCAATCCGGCGTCCGCCCGGGTTCTGGAGAAGATCGGATTCGTGCGTGAAGGGACGTTGCAAGAGACTGCATCGTGAACGGCGAGGTATCCGACTCGTGGATGTTCGGCCTGATCAGGCGAGAGTGGCGGCCGGTGGCCGCGCCGACTCCGTCCCGCTGAGTCCGTTCCTGGCAGCCGCCGGTGGGCATGCCGGGATCATGTCGGTTATCCAGGGCAAGCGTGTCCGCCGCGGGTACCTGTGCGGGCGTGAGGCGGGTCCTGCGCTTCACTGCCTGCGGAAGTCTTCCGTGGCCCGGACGCGATGATCGCCACCGTCCGCGCTGCCCTGGCCGACCAGGCGGCGGGGCCGACCTCTACGTCGTAGGCACTCTGCGGCGTACATCTGAGGGCGACGGCGAAGTTGCAACGCTTGGCCCGCTCGCCGAGCCACCTAGCGAAGAGGGTCTTGCCAGACCCGTATTCACCCCGTACCGCCTTCAACACCGAACCGCCCGATGCCCGCTGTGTCCAGTTCGGCTTCGAGGGCCTCCTCGAACGGCCCAGATCAGTGGCGAGCAGGTCGAGTCCGCTCTCAGGGACGGCGCCACGCCGGAGGGCGTCGATCACTCACGGCGGCGGGCGGCGCTGGCGGAACAGGTTCGTTCGGGGCGGTCGTTGCTCGCCCGGTCAGTCTCCTATCCGACCCCGTTGGCGGGGATGCGGCCGGATATCACCCGTGCGAGCCGGCATGCGGGCCGATCGGTTGACACCTGGGCTACTGCCGCGCTGCAATAGCGAATTGCACGGTTTCCGGTCGAAGGCGGGGGATGCGCGGCGTGGCGCTCGACAATCCGATTCTCAAGGACGTGCTCAGGGACGTCGCGTCCGGAGTTCTGCAGCTACCGGACTTCCAGCGTGCATGGAAGTGGGACGACGAGCGGATCAGAGCGCTCCTCGCCACGGTGACACTCAAGTACCCACTTGGCGTGGTGATGTCACTTCACACCGGAGGAGCGCCCCAGTTCAAGGCCAAGGTCCTCACAGGTGCGGAGACCGCGGAGGGCCGTACCCCGGACCTGCTGCTTCTGGACGGTCAGCAGCGGCTGACTTCCCTCTTTCAGGCCCTCCATCAGGATCGGCCCGTCGAGACACGTGACTCACGTGGCAAAGACATGAAGTGTTGGTATTACGTTGACATCGCCAAGGCCGTCGGGCCTCCCGCCGACCGTGATGAGGCGATCGTGTCGGTGCCCGAGAACCGTATCCTCAAACGGGACTCTGCCCGCGCGACATCACTTGACCTGACTACGACCGAGCGTGAATGCGAGGCCGGGTATTTTCCGCTCCATTTCGTATTCGACCCACATCGCGTGAGTGCCTGGCAGAAGCAGTTCGTGAAAACCGATGATGCGAATTGGGAAGTGTGGCCTCGGTTTCAGGATCAAGTCCTGCACAACATGGAATCGTTCGACATTCCGATGATTAAACTGGCAGCGTCCACAACAACGGATGCCGTATGTGCGGTATTCGAGCGAGTGAACACCGGTGGTATATCGCTGAATGTCTTCGAACTGCTCACGGCCACATATGCGGGAGATCGGGCGCATGTTGCGGAGTGTGGGGACTATTATCGGTTGCCGGATGAGTGGAAGTGGTGGAAGGGCCTACTGACAGCGGCATACCCGGTGTTCGGCAGGCCGGAAGCTGGCCCTGAGGACGGATTGAGCAGCAGTGACTTCCTTCAGGCAGTTTCCCTAGTCCGCACCTGGGAAGCCAAGCGAGACGGTGCGGTCACGTCAGTATCCTGCAAGCGTCGAGATCTGCTGAATCTGCCGCTTGCCGACTTCCGGCGTCTGGCGCCACGCTTGGTGTCTGCCTTTTCCTGGGTGGGTAAGTTCCTGGCGCAGCAGTCAATTGTTCGCACGGGTGACCTTCCTTATCGCACCCAGTTGGTCCCGCTCGCCGCTGTCCGTGCGCTCATCATGAGTGACACCGACGCACAGGGTGCCGACGAGAAGATCTCACAATGGTATTGGTGTGGTGTGCTCGGTGAGATGTACGGAGGTTCGCTGGAGACGCGATTTACGCGTGACGTGGAGCAGTTGATTGCTTGGATTCACGAAGAAGGCAGCCCGGCTCCGGACACGGTTGCCGAGGCAGCATTTCTCTCGGATCGCTTGGACACGCTGACCACCCGCAACAGCGCCGCGTACAAGGGAATCTACGCCCTTCTCATCAAGCAGGGCGCGGTGGACTGGTATTTCACCGACGGCCCGATCGCCCCCGACCGGCTCGTGGAACAGGCGGTGGACGTGCGGCCGATCTTCCCCAAGGAGTGGGTCGCCAAGAACCATCGCAGCCGTGCCGCGCACGCCAACTCGATCGTCAACAAAACCCCCCTGTCGCTGCGCGCCAGCAAGAGCATGACGGGACCTCCGCACGCCTACCTCAAGACCCTCACGCTGGAGTCGGGCATGCGGCCCGAGTGGTTCGGCGATGTCGTGGCCACTCATCTCGTCGACCTGGCGGCCCTGGAGGCCGACGACTTCGAGTCGTTCTACAACCATCGCGCCAACCGGCTGCTTGACCTGGTGATGTCGGCCATGGGCAAGCGGACCGTCTTCCGCGACGCGCTGGACCGGTGAGGGCCCCGATGTCCCCGAACCCCTCCGAGGAACAGCTTTTCGGTCTCAGGGGCAAGCAGATCCCCGTCCTGGACCTCCTGGCGCTCTTCGGCACCCGCCTGCGCAACGAACTCACGGTCCCACGCATCGAACAGGCCCTCAAGGACGCCGGTCTGTCGACCCTGCCGGACTTCGCCACGTGCAACAGCGGCGCCGATATCCAGATCGTGACCTGTGCTGCGGTGCCGCCGCCCCCGGCGCCGTCCGAGGAGGAGACGGAGGACCTGCCCGGTGGCGGGCTGCCGCAAAACCCCATCAAGATCGGCGACATCCCGGCAGCCGTGAACGGGCTGTACTCGGTCACACCCGACAAGAAGCTCTCCGAGATCACGTATCTCATGCGCACCAAGAACTACTCACAGATCCCGGTCATCGAGAGCGGATCGGTCCTGCATGGTGTCGTTACGTGGCGATCGGTGGTCAAGGCGTACGAGAAGGCGGCCCGCCCCGACCTGGCGGAGGCGCTCATCGATCCGCCGGTCGTCGAGGCGCACCATGACTTCTTCTCGCTGCTGCCCCGGGTCAGCGAGGAGGGCTATCTGCTGGTCCGGGCCAACAACGGCTCGTTCAGCGGCATCGTGACGGCGGCGGACATCACGGAGAGATTCGGTGCGACAGCCTGGCCGTTCTTCGTTATCGGGGAGATCGAGTTCCGGCTGCGCAAGTGCCTCGGTGCGAAGATCGGCCCGGACGCGATCCGGGCCGTCCAGCCCAGTCAGGCCCGTATGCAGACGGGCCTGATCACCGACCTGATGTTCAGCGGATACGTGAAGCTGCTGGACGGGGAGCAGCAGAACCCGGGCCTGCGCGCGAAGGCCGACGAGAACTGGAAGGCCCTCGACTGGCGTATGAACCGGATCCAGTTCGTACGCCAGCTCGACCGTGTGCGGCGCATCCGCAACAGCATTGCGCACTTCGACGCCGAGCCCCTCACCCCGAGGCTGAGTGACGAACTGCGGGGCTTTCTCCGCATCCTGCGCGATCTCACCTGACGGTACGTGTGCCGGACCGCAGCGGTCCGGCACACGGCCGGCTCACTTCAGCCCGAATTGTTCCCGCAGCAGCGCCTCGTCCAGTCGTAGCGTCCGTCCGGCAGGGCCTCCAACACCTGGGCGCCGTTGAAGTCCAGCAGCTGCCTCAGTACGGCTCCGAAGCCGTCCGCGTCGCCGCGCGTAACCCGTGCGCTGTGCCAGTGCGTCAGGGGTTATCGGCTGCGCAGGGCCATGCGATGGGGCATGCGGTACGGGAAAGAGACAGAGGCGCCATGGCGGGTGAGTGCGCACGCCCCGCATTCCGTCACCCGGAGCTACGGACCCAGGGACCCGTCTCCGCACCGACTATGTCTGCACTTACCCATGAAGTATAGGAATAGCTATACTCGCCATGTAGACAAAGAGTGGGAGATCTTCCTCGCGGACGAGGTGCGTGAGTGGATCGGTGGCTCGACGGTCAGACGCATGCCCGGGTGGTGCAGGCGCTGGATGCGTTGGCAGAGGGAGGCCCGGGGCTGGGACGCCCGCTGGTGGACACCATCCATGGCTCGTCGATGGCGAACCTGCTCGACCCGTGGCGGTGCAGCATTCTGCTGGTTGCGGGAGACAAGGCGGGCCGATGGAATGAGTGGTACCGGGAAGCGATTCCTTTGGCCGAGCGCCGTTTTGAGACGTACGTGAAGGAACGGGCTCAGGAAGAAGGAGGACAACCGTGAGCGGGTACACGCGCTGGCAGGACATCCGCGCCGAGCATGTTGCGCGCGCCGGCGGCGAGGATGCAGTGCGCGCGGGCAAGGAGGAGCTCCTTGCCGAAGTCACCGGGCGTCGCCTGGCGGAGCTGCGGCGGACGCGAGGCCTCACACAGCAGCAAGTGGCCGACCGGATGGGCGTCACCAAGGGACGGGTGTCGCAGATCGAGCGCGGCAGTGTCTCCGGGCAGGATGTCCTTGCCCGCTTCGCGGCCGCTCTGGGCGGGCGTCTGCATCAGGCGATCTACTTCGATGACGGAGACATCTCGGCCATCGCATGAGCGGGCAGAGGACGCCTTTGACGGGCCCGCCGGGGCCCTGAGCGGATGTGCGTTGTCGCAGGTACAACAAAGGCTCTGACCGGCATTTCTGCTGGTCAGAGCCTTGTTCCGGAAGTGCCCCCGGCAGGATTCGAACCTGCGCACCCGGCTCCGGAGGCCGATGCTCTATCCCCTGAGCTACGGGGGCGTGTCGCCGCCGCGTTTCTTCCTGCGGTGACGGGTGAAACCCTACCAGCTTCCGCCGTGTGCCCGGGAACAGCTTTCCGCCCGGGAGGCACGGGGCGGCCGCCGGGCGGGGTCACTCGTGCGGGGGCGGAAGTGGGCAAAACCCGGACGCAGCCCCTCCGCCCCGCCTATTCTCGAGGGGTGCCACGGGAGTACGGCCGCGTGCTTGTTGTCGACGACAACAAGGCCATCCGGCAGCTGATCAGGGTCAATCTCGAGCTCGAGGGGTTCGAGGTCGTGACCGCGGCCGATGGTGTCGAGTGTCTGGATCTGGTGCACCGGGTCGGCCCTGACGTGATCACGCTGGACGTGGTGATGCCCCGGCTCGACGGGATCCAGACCGCAGTCCGGCTGCGGGCCGATCCGCGGACGAGTCATCTGCCCGTCGCCGTCATCAGCGCCTGTACGCCGTACGAGGTGGACTCCGGCGTGGCCGCCGGGGTCGACGCCTTTCTGGCGAAGCCCTTCGAGCCCAGCGAGTTGGTGCGGACCGTCCGCCGGCTGATGCGCCGGGAGGACCCGCCGTCGCTCGACGGCAGACACGACGCCGGGAAGGCCGGGAGCCCGGCCGGCTGAGCGCCGTGCCGACCGGTGTGGCCGATCGCATGGCGAAACAGGGTCGCGGAGTGCCCCCCCTCCTCCCCTACGCTTGTCCCGTGACCCCCGCAGATCTCTCCCGAACCGTGCTGCACGCTGTGCGCCGCGCGGTCGACGAGGACGTCCTGCGCTCGCCCGTGCCCGCGCGCGTGCGGGTGGAGAGGACACGCCCCGGCGGGGCCGGGGACTACGCCTGCGCCGTCGCCCTCCAACTGGCCGGTCCCGCCGCGCTGCCTGCGCGGGAGGTGGCCGAGATCCTGCGGGCGGCCCTCACCCCGGAGCCCGGGATCGGGCGCGTCGAGATCACCGGGCCCGGGTTTCTGAACTTCACGCTCGACGTCTCCGCCGGTGCCGCCGCCCGTGCCGGTCTTGTACGTGACGTGAGGGCGCGGGGGCTCAGGTTCGGCTGGGCCGAGGACGGCAGCGGGCAGGACCGGGGGTTCCGTCACCGGCGTGAGGTCCGGGTGGCCGTGCTGGCTCATACGGTGCGGCGGCTGGTGCGTGCGCAGGGCGGGCGGGCCGCTGTCCGCTGCGACGGGGTGGCCGATCCCGACTGGGGGCGGCTGGTCGTCGATATGCGGGAGGGTGCCGACATGTTCCGGGGCGAGCCCGGTGCCGGGCTCGACGAGGTGCGGGCCGTGCCTGCGGGGGCGAGCGCCGGTGAGCTGCTCGGCCGGCTCGGCCGTGACGCCACGCTGTGGGGGCTGCTGCGGACAGCGGCGCATGACCGGCCGGACTTCGGCGACGCGCTCCTCGTACAGCGGGAGAGCAATCCGCTGTTCCTGGTCCGCTACGCGCATGCCCGCGCCCGGGCCCTCAGCCGTGGTGCGGCGCTGCTCGGGTTCGACGGTGCGTACGAACAGGATGTCGAGGCGCCCGCGCTGCACGCCGTGCTTGCCGACTACCCCCGCGCCCTGGCCGGTGCCGCGCGGCACCGTGCGCCCGAACGGCTTGTGCGGCACCTCGAAACGATCGCGCGCGCCTTCTTCGACTTCCATGACTCCCGCACGCCGCTACCCGTCGGCGACGAGAAACCCTCGGCCGCTCACCGCTCACGGCTGGCCCTTGCCGAAGCCGCCGGGACGGTGCTCGCAGGCGGCCTGTCCCTGCTCGGCATCAGCGCGCCCGAACACCTCTGAGACCGTAAGAGAGCAAGCAGAACGATGAGCCGATCCGCACACCCCGCCGGGCCCCGTCACGCCGATGTCCTTCCCGAGGGCCACTACACCGCCCCGCCGACCGATCTGAACGTGCTGGACGAGAAGGTCTGGGCCCGTACCGTCACACGGGACGCCGACGGTGCGCTCACCGTCGGCGGCATCGGCGCCGCCCGGCTCGCCGAGGAGTTCGGCACCCCGGCGTACATCCTGGACGAGACCGACTTCCGGGCCAGGTGCCGAGCCTGGGCCGACGCGTTCGGACCCGGCGCCGACGTGTTCTACGCGGGCAAGGCGTTTCTGTCACGCGCCGTCGTGCAGTGGCTCAAGGAGGAGGGCCTCAACCTGGACGTCTGCTCCGGGGGCGAACTGGCCACCGCGCTGGGCGCCGGAATGCCCGCCGAACGCATCGCCTTCCACGGCAACAACAAGACCGCGGCCGAGATCGAGCGGGCCGTATCGGCGGGCGTCGGACGCATCGTCCTCGACTCGTTCCAGGAGATCGCCCGGGTCGCGCACACCGCCCAGCGGCTCGGCAAGCGCCAGCCCGTACAGATCCGGGTCACCGTCGGAGTCGAGGCGCACACGCACGAGTTCATCGCCACCGCGCACGAGGACCAGAAGTTCGGCATCGCGCTCGCCGACGGCCAGGCCGCCGAGGCCGTCCGCAGGGCGCTCACTCTCGACGGCATCGAGCTCATCGGCATCCACTCGCACATCGGCTCGCAGATCTTCGACATGGCCGGTTTCGAGGTCTCCGCGCGGCGCGTGGTGCAACTGCTCGCCGAGATCCGCGACGAACACGGCGTCGAGCTCCCCGAGATCGACCTGGGCGGCGGCCTCGGAATCGCGTACACCTCCGACGACGACCCCCGCGAGCCGCAGGACATCGCCAAGGCGCTCGGCGACATCGTGACGCGCGAGTGCGAGGCCGCCGGGCTGCGCACCCCGCGGATCTCCGTCGAGCCGGGCCGCGCGATCGTGGGACCGACCGCGTTCACGCTGTACGAGGTCGGCACCATCAAGCCCCTGGAGGGCCTGCGGACCTACGTCAGCGTCGACGGCGGGATGTCGGACAACATCCGCACCGCGCTGTACGACGCCGAGTACAGCGTCGCCCTCGTCTCACGCAGCTCGGACGCCGAGCCGATGCTCGTCCGGGTCGTCGGCAAGCACTGCGAGAGCGGCGACATCGTGGTCAAGGACGCGTTCCTGCCCGGCGACCTGGCCCCCGGCGACCTGATCGCCGTGCCCGCCACCGGCGCATACTGCCGCTCCATGGCCAGCAACTACAACCACGCCCTGCGTCCGCCGGTCGTCGCCGTACGTGACGGACAGGCGCGGGTGATCGTCCGGCGCGAGACGGAGGAAGACCTGCTGCGGCTCGATGTCGGCTGATGAAATACACATCTCAGGATCCGGACGGGTGGTAGAAACGCCCGTCCGGTGAGTGAGACTGGTCCAACGTCTGATGTACGAGAAACGAGGTCGGATGATGCGTAAGCGTCCGCTGAAGGTGGCGCTGCTGGGCTGTGGTGTGGTCGGCTCAGAGGTGGCGCGCATCATGACGACGCACGCCGAAGACCTCGCGGCGCGCATCGGCGCGCCGGTCGAACTCGCGGGCGTCGCCGTCCGCCGGCCCTCGAAGGTACGGGAAGGTGTCGACCCCGCACTGATCACCACCGATGCGACGGCCCTGGTCAAACGGGGCGACATCGACGTCGTCATCGAGGTCATCGGAGGCATCGAGCCCGCTCGTACGCTCATCACCACCGCCTTCGAACACGGCGCGAGCGTCGTCTCCGCGAACAAGGCGCTGCTCGCCGAGGACGGCGCCGCGCTGCACGCCGCCGCGGAGAAGGAGAACCGGGACCTCTACTACGAGGCGGCCGTGGCGGGTGCCATCCCGCTCGTACGCCCGCTGCGCGAGTCGCTCGCCGGGGACAAGGTCAACAGGGTCCTCGGCATCGTCAACGGCACGACCAACTTCATCCTCGACCGGATGGACACCAGCGGAGCCGGATACTCCGAGGCGCTGGACGAGGCCACCGCCCTCGGTTACGCCGAGGCCGACCCGACCGCCGACGTCGAGGGCTTCGACGCCGCGGCCAAGGCCGCGATCCTCGCCGGAATCGCCTTCCACACCCGGGTACGGATCGGCGAGGTGCACCGCGAGGGCATCACCGAGGTCACCTCGGCCGATATCGCGTCGGCCAGGCGCATGGGCTGTACGGTCAAACTCCTGGCCATCTGCGAGCGCGCCGCCGACGGCAAATCGGTCACCGCGCGGGTGCACCCCGCGATGATCCCGCTCAGCCATCCGCTGGCCTCCGTGCGCGAGGCGTACAACGCCGTCTTCGTCGAGGCCGAGGCGGCCGGGCAGCTCATGTTCTACGGCCCCGGCGCGGGCGGCGCACCGACCGCGTCCGCGGTCCTCGGCGACCTGGTCGCGGTCTGCCGCAACAAGCTCGGGGAGACCACCGGGCCCGGCGAGTCCGCCTACACACGTCTGCCGGCCGGCCCCATGGGCGCGGTCGTCACGCGGTACCACATCAGCCTCGACGTGGCCGACAAGCCCGGCGTGCTCGCCCAGGTCGCGACGGTTTTCGCCGCGCAGGGCGTATCGATCGACACCGTCCGCCAGCAGAGCCGGCAGGACGGAGACGGCGAGGCATCCCTCGTCGTCGTCACCCACCGCGCGCGGGACGCGGCCCTCTCCGGGACCGTCGAAGCGCTGCGCAGGCTGGACACCGTGCGCGGTGTCGCAAGCATCATGCGTGTTGAAGGGGAGTAAGGACCCATGACCAGCAACGGCACCCATCAGTGGCGCGGCATCATCGAGGAGTACCGGGACCGCCTTCCGGTCACGAGCGAGACGAAGATCGTCACGCTGCGTGAGGGTGGTACGCCGCTCGTGCCCGCGCAGGTCCTCTCCAAGCGCACGGGCTGCGAGGTGTACCTCAAGGTGGAGGGCGCCAACCCCACCGGGTCCTTCAAGGACCGCGGCATGACCATGGCGATCACCCGGGCCAAGGAGGAGGGCGCGCAGGCCGTCATCTGCGCCTCCACCGGCAACACCTCCGCCTCCGCCGCCGCGTACGCGGTGCGTGCGGGGCTGGTCTGCGCCGTGCTCGTACCGAAGGGGAAGATCGCGCTCGGCAAGATGGCCCAGGCGCTCGTCCACGGCGCCACCATCCTCCAGATAGACGGCAACTTCGACGACTGCCTGACCCTGGCCCGCAGCCTCTCGGACAACTACCCGGTGGCCCTGGTCAATTCGGTCAACCCGTTCCGTATCCAGGGCCAGAAGACGGCCCCGTTCGAAATCGTCGACGCGCTTGGCGACGCCCCCGACATCCATGTGCTGCCGGTCGGCAACGCGGGCAACATCACGGCGTACTGGATGGGGTACAAGGAGTACGCGGCGGACGGCCCGGCCACCCGCACCCCCCGCATGTGGGGCTTCCAGGCGTCCGGTTCCGCGCCCATCGTCCGCGGCGAGATCGTCAAGGACCCGGCGACCATCGCCACCGCGATCCGGATCGGCAACCCGGCGTCCTGGCAGTACGCGCTGGCGGCGCGGGATGAATCGGGCGGCCTCATCGACGAGGTGACGGACCGGCAGATCCTGTCCGCGTACCGCCTGTTGGCGGCGCAGGAGGGCGTGTTCGTCGAACCGGCGTCGGCCGCGTCGGTGGCCGGCCTGCTGAAGGCCGCCGACGAGGGCAAGGTCGATCCCGGCCAGCGCATCGTCTGCACCGTCACGGGCAACGGCCTCAAGGACCCCGACTGGGCCGTCGCCGGTGCGCCGCAGCCCGTCACCGTCCCGGTCGACCCGCTCGTCGCGGCCGAGAAGCTGGGCCTGGCCTGAGCCGGTCCGCCCCGGCAACCGGAACAGAGGCGGCCAAACGCCTCTTTCCGGGGCCCGGAGCGCATGGGAGGTGTTCGACACGCATCGTGCGCCTCCTGTGCGCCCTATGTCGCCACAGAACCTTCCTTCGATAAGCTGTACCCAACCCGTCCCGCCGCGTGCCGCGGTCCATGTGCCGTAGCGGCTGCCGGGTGCCCATCCCCACCCCCGCGCACTCCGACCCCCACGCACATCGCAGTGCGCACAGCATCCCCGCCGCCGTACAGGAAGAGTCGTCCAACCGATGGCCGGTCCCGCGTTCCGTGCCGCCGCCGTCCGGGTGCGCGTCCCCGCTACCAGCGCCAATCTGGGACCGGGTTTCGACGCCCTCGGTCTGTCGCTGGGGCTTTACGACGACGTCGTCGTCCGCGTCGCCGACTCCGGGCTGCACGTCGACATCGCGGGTGAGGGTGCGACGACGCTGCCCCGCGACGAGGAGCACCTGCTCGTACGCTCCCTGCGCGCCGCGTTCGACCTGCTGGGCGGACAGCCCCGCGGCCTGGAGATCGTCTGCGCCAACCGCATCCCGCACGGCCGCGGCCTCGGCTCCTCGTCCGCCGCCATCTGCGCCGGGATCGTCGCCGCCCGTGCCGTGACGACCGGGGGCGACACCCGCCTGGACGACGCGGCCCTGCTGGAGCTGGCCACCGACATCGAGGGACACCCGGACAACGTCGCGGCCTGTCTGCTCGGCGGATTCACGCTCGCCTGGATGGACGGCGGCGCTGCGAGGGCAATCAGAATGGACCCCGCGGGTTCCGTCGTTCCGGTGGTTTTCGTACCGGGCACGCCCGTGCTCACCGAGACCGCGCGCGGACTTCTGCCGCGCACCGTCCCCCATGTGGACGCGGCGGCCAACGCCGGTCGTGCCGCCCTCCTCGTCGAGGCCCTGACCAGGCGGCCCGAGCTGCTGCTCGCCGCCACGGAGGACCGTATCCACCAGGAATACCGGGGGCCGGCGATGCCGCTGAGTGTGGACCTTGTGAACAGGCTGCGCGCCGACGGTGTCCCTGCTGTCATTTCCGGCGCGGGGCCCACGGTTCTCGCGCTGGCCGATGAGGGGTCGGCCGACAAGGTGGCCGGGCTCGCAGGAGAGGGATGGGCCGCGCACCGGCTCGCCCTGGACGCGGCAGGTGCCGGTGTACTGCCGCTCGCCGCTTAGCGCGCGGGTGATTGCCGGTGCGTGAGAGGGGGAATGTTTGTTGGAGCCGGTAGTGTTAACCTCAAGTCTGCAACCGACGTCTTTGTGGCGCGTTGCTTCATGTCCCCCTCCGGGACCACCATTCTTCCGGGAGCCTCCCCAACTGCCTGAGCAGCCCGCCTGAGCAGTTTCGAGCACGCTCCGGAACCGGCACGACACCCTCTCGCTCGCTCAGGAGTGGGCCGAGCAGGGGGATCTCGCGCCGGACCCCGCACGTTCATCTCTCCGCCGTACCCGGCGGACCACCGCCCCGGCAAGGTCCGCGATCAGCAAGACCGCAGACCGCCGCCGGACAGCACAACCGGTCGCCGAGCCAGAAGGCCGACGTCCGCTCCAGGGAAGGACCCTTCGTGAGCGACACCACCGATCTGATGGGCGTGACTGCCGACAAGAACGTCGACAGCTCCGCGTCCGCCGAAGGTGCTGCCACTGGCACCACCGCACGGCGCCGCCGCTCCGGCACCGGCCTCGAGGGCATGGTCCTGGCCGAGCTGCAGCAGGTCGCGTCCGGCCTCGGCATCAGGGGAACTGCGCGGATGCGCAAGAGCCAGTTGATCGAGGTCATCAAGGAGGCGCAGGCGGGGGGCTCCTCCGCACCCAAGGCCGCCTCCAAGGCCGCTGCGGCCCCGG
>DATCWZ010000508.1:0-2230 GCA_036566065.1 Streptomyces sp.
CTCGCGCACGCCGCATGCCGTAAAACGCACCGAGGAGCCTGCACCGCCATGGCCGATCATGCCGATCATCCTGCTTACCCAGTCGGACTGCGCCTGAGCGGGCGCCGTGTCGTCGTCGTCGGCGGCGGCCAGGTCGCCCAGCGCCGGCTGCCCGCCCTGATCGCGGCGGGCGCCGACATCACCCTGGTCTCCCCGGCGGCCACCGCGTCCGTCGAGGCGATGGCCGATACCGGTGAGATCCGCTGGGAGCGCCGCGGATACCAGGACGGCGACCTCGCCGACACCTGGTACGCACTCATCGCGTCCTCCGACACCGCCGCCAACGACGCCGCCTCCGCCGAGGCCGAACGCACCCGCACCTGGTGCGTCCGCAGCGACGACGCGGAGGCCGCGACGGCCTGGACCCCGGCCACCGGCCGCAGCGAGGGCATCACGGTCGCCGTCCTCACCGCCACGTCGAAGGGCCGCGACCCCCGCCACTCCGCGGCCGTCCGTGACGCCATCGTCGAGGGCCTGCGCGACGGCACGATCGCCGCACCCCACCACCGCACCCGTACTCCCGGTGTCGCGCTGGTCGGCGGCGGACCCGGCGACCCCGATCTGATCACGGTCCGCGGCCGGCGGCTCCTCGCCGAGGCCGATGTGGTCATCGCCGACCGGCTCGGCCCCCGCGACCTGCTCGACGAACTCCCGCCGCACGTCGAGGTGATCGACGCCGCGAAGATCCCGTACGGCCGTTTCATGGCCCAGGAGGCGATCAACCGGGCGCTGATCGAGCACGTCAGGGCGGGCAAGGCCGTCGTCCGGCTCAAGGGCGGCGACCCGTTCGTCTTCGGCCGCGGCATGGAGGAGGCCCTGGCCCTGGCCGCCGAGGGCATCGCCTGCACCGTCGTACCCGGCATCTCCAGCTCGATCTCCGTGCCGGGCGCGGCCGGGATCCCCGTCACCCACCGCGGTGTCGCCCATGAGTTCACCGTCGTCAGCGGCCATGTCGCCCCCGACGACCCGCGTTCGCTGGTCGACTGGGAGGCCCTCGCACGCCTGCGCGGCACGCTGGTGCTGCTGATGGCCGTCGACAAGATCGGGGCCATCGCGCGTACGCTCATCGCCCACGGGAAGGACCCCCGGACGCCGGTCGCCCTGGTCCAGGAGGGCACCACGGCCGCCCAGCGCCGGGTCGACGCCACCCTGGAGACCGCCGGCGAACGGGCCGTCAGCGAAGAGGTGCGGCCTCCCGCCGTGATCGTCATCGGACCCGTCGTCGCGGTGGGACCCGCCGAGTAACTTACCGTCGAGTAACCTGCGGTAACCGCACGTCAGTACGAGCAATACGAGCAATGTGCAGCACATACCGGACAAGGCAGTAGCACCCTGTGGCAGAACTCATCACCGTCGATGACCCCGATGACCCCCGTCTGCGCGACTACACCGGGCTGACCGAAGTCGAACTGCGGCGCCGCAGGGAACCCGCCGAGGGACTCTTCATCGCCGAGGGCGAAAAGGTCATCAGACGGGCTCTGCAGGCGGGGTACGAGATGCGGTCCATGCTGCTCTCCGCCAAGTGGATCGGCGTGATGCGCGACGTCATCGACGAGGTCCCGGCCCCCGTGTACACGGTCACGCCGGACCTCGCCGAGCGCGTCACCGGCTACCACGTGCACCGCGGCGCGCTCGCCTCCATGTGCCGCAAGCCGCTGCCCACGGTCGACGACGTGCTGCGCACCGCCGGAACGCGGGCCGGCTTCCGGCGCATCGCCGTGTTCGAGGACATGGTGGACCATGCCAACCTGGGAGCCGCCTTCCGTAACGCCGCGGCGCTCGGGGTCGACGCCGTCCTGCTCAGCCCGCGCTGCGCGGACCCCCTCTACCGGCGGGCCGTGAAGGTCTCGATGGGCGCCGTCCTCCAGGTCCCGTGGACGCGGCTGGAGACCTGGCCCAGGGACCTGGAACTGCTCCGCGCGGCCGGTTTCACCACGGCCGCGTTCTGCCTGAGCGAACGGTCGGTCACGCTGGACGACCTCGCCGCGCGGCACCACGAGAAGCTGGCGCTCGTCTTCGGCACCGAGGGGCACGGGCTCACGCCCAAGGCCCTGGCGGAGACCGACGAACACGTCCGTATCCCGATGGACGCCGGAGTCGACTCCCTGAACGTCGCCGCCGCCTCCGCGGTCGCCTTCTGGGCGACCCGCCCCCGCCTTGCCTGATCCGGCTACTGCTGCGTCTGCTGCTG
>DATCWZ010000532.1:0-2651 GCA_036566065.1 Streptomyces sp.
GCGGGCGACGACACCTCCCAGTCGGTACGCGGCCCGGACCTGGCGGCCATAGAGGTCAGCGGGTCGGCGTCGACCTTTTGCTGCGGGCCCGGGGCGAAGGTCACGGGCAGGTCCACCAGGTGGCGCGACATGATGTTCCCCACCCACTTCAGCTCGCTTTCCTCTACGGCGAGTTCCAGGTCGGGCAGCCGCATCAGCAGGGCGTCGACACCCACATCGGCGACGGCGCGCCCGATGTCCTGGCCCGGGCATTCGTGCGGGCCGCCGCTGAACGCCAGATGGGCACGGTTGCCCTCCATGTTCGCGGTGAGGTCGGGCCGTACGGCGGGGTCGGTGTTGGCCGGCGCGATCCCGACGAGCAGGGCGTCGCCCGCCTTGATCCGCTGCCCGCCGAGCTCCGTGTCGCCCACCGCCCAGCGGCCGAACACCGCGGTGATCGGCGGCTCGTCCCACAGGGTCTGCTCCACGGCCTCGGGCACCGTCATATGGCCGCCGCTGAGCCGGGCGCGGAAGCGCGGGTCGGTCAGCACCATGCGCAGCACATTGGCGATCAGGTTGGCCGTCGACTCGTACGCGGCGATGAGGATGAGCCGCAGATGCTCGGTGACCTCCACATCGGTGAGTCCGGCGGGATGTTCGATGAGCCAGCTCGCCAGGTCGGACTCGGGGGCTGCCCGCCGCTTGTCGACCAGGCCGCTCAGCACGCCCACCACATAGGCGTTGCTCGCTACGGCGGTGGCGGTGCCCCGGATCATGTCGCGGGCGGCCTGCACCATGCGGTCGTTGTACTCCTCGGGCATGCCGAAGATGGCGCACATCAGCATCATCGGCAGGTGTTCGGAGAACTGGCTGACCAGGTCGGCACTGCCCTTCTGGCAGAAGTCGTTGACCAGCCGGTTGCTGAAGCGGTTGACCTGGCGGCGCACGCCGCGGGTGTCGATGCGCTCCAGGCTGTCGGTGACCGCGCCGCGCAGCCGCTCGTGCGTGGCGCCGTCGGCGAAGGTGCAGATCGGCTGCCAGGTGAAGATCGGGGCGAGCGGATGGTCGGGGGCGACGGTGCCGTCCTGCAGGGCCCGCCAGCGCCGCGAGTCGCGGGAGAACTGGGAGGGCGTCCTGGTCATGTGCAGGTTCTCGCTGTGTCCGAGGACGAGCCAGGCGGGCACGTCCCCGTGCAGCAGGACCGGCGCCACGGGGCCGTACTGGGCGCGGAGCTTCTTGTACAGGCCCGCGGTGTCTCTCTCCGCCTCCGGGCCGTAGAACCGGTGCAGTCCGCCGGGGCCGAGCCCCAGGCCGTGCGCCGGGCACTCGGGGGGCGGCACCGGCCCGGTGGCCGCGCCGGGTTCGTACTGGAAGGGGGTTGTCACAGTCGCTCCAGGGATGAGGCTTCCAAGGATGAGGCGAGGGGGGTGGGGTGGGCCCGCGTCAGGCGGTGCCGGGCGTCAGGCGAGGGGCACGGCCAGGCTGTGCAGATAGCGCATCAGCGTCATCAGCACATCGCGGCTGGAGGCGCGCAGCCGGGCGTCGCAGTCGATGATCGGGACCTCGTCCGGCAGGTCCAGGGCGTTGCGCAGTGCTTCGACCGGGTGGTGCGGCGCGTCGGGGAAGGTGTTGACGGCGACGACGAACGGCACGCCGCGCTCCTCCAGGCGGCCGATCACATCGAAGCTGACCTGGAGCCGGCGGGTGTCGATGATGACGACGGCTCCGAGCGCGCCTTCGAACAGCCCGTTCCACAGGAACCAGAAGCGTTCCTGGCCGGGTGTGCCGAACAGATAGAGGATCAGTTCCTCGCTGAGGCTGATCCGGCCGAAGTCCATGGCGACGGTGGTGGCGGTCTTGCTCTCCACCCCGACGTTGTCGTCCACGCCGACACCGGCCTGGGTCATGGTCTCTTCGGTCGTCAGGGGCCGGATCTCGCTCACCGAGCCGACCATGGTCGTCTTGCCGACCCCGAACCCGCCGACGATCACGACCTTCACCGCAGCCGTGGCCGTGGTGGGCAGGACGTCCTCGCTGCGGGGGCCTGTGATCGTGTCAGAGCTTCTGAAGTCCATGCATCACCGCTTCGAGAAGGGACCGGTCCGGCAGGGCGGCGCGGACGATGGGCGCACGCGATTCGATCAGCTCGGTCGCGAGGAGTTCGGTCAGGAGGGAGGTGACCACGCTGAAGGGCAGGCCCAGATAGGCCGAGATCTCGGCTACGGACAGCGGCGCGCGGCAGAGCCGCAGGATCGCTGCCTGTTCGGGCTGCACCGTTGGGGACGGCTCGGCCTGGGCGACGACCATCGTCACCAGATCGAGCGCGGCCCGCTCACCGTCGGTCTCGCCGGTGATCACATACAGCCGTTCGGGATCGCTCAGCGCGGGGTCGGCCTTGCGGCGTTCACGTCGGGGAGCACTCATCCGGCCTGCCCGTCGTGCCGAGGCGGACTCGTCAGATGCGCGCCGATCCGTACGACCATGTCGCGCATACGGGCTCCGACCAGTCCGGCGTCCACGGTCTCACCGGCCAGTACCGCGAGGTACGCGCCGGTTCCCGCCGCCATCAAGTAGAAGAACCCGCCGGTGACTTCGATGACGACGAGCTTCATCAGGCCGTCGCTGTACGGAATCTCGGTGGCGACGGCGGCGGCCAGGCTCTGCAGTCCGGC
>DATCWZ010000468.1:0-4527 GCA_036566065.1 Streptomyces sp.
CCGCCGCCGCCGCGCCGGGTGCGCCGGCGGACGGGCCGACCGCCAGCACGATCCTGGCGCCGGCCGGCCCGCCGGTGTCCTCGTCACCGAATGCCACACCCCGTACGCCAATATCCTGCCCGGCCGGCGCCAGCAGCAGCCGCAGCGTCCCCCCGTCGTCGAAGGCGAGGATCTCGCGCAGGGTGGCCCCCGTTGCCGGGGCGGGGTGGGACGACGGACTGCTGCTCACGCGGTGAGCATACGAGGGGGCTCAGCCTGCGGACTCCTGCGACCTGTCGCCGCCCCACAGCGTGTGGAAGGAGCCCTCGCGGTCCGTACGCCGGTAGGTGTGCGCGCCGAAGAAGTCCCGCTGCCCCTGGGTGAGCGCCGCCGGGAGCCGGTCGGCGCGCAGCCCGTCGTAGTACGCGAGCGACGCCGCGAACCCAGGGGTGGGCACACCCTGGCGTACCGCCTCGGCGATCACCGCGCGCCAGTCGTCCTGCGCCGCGCCGATCTCCTTGGCGAACTGCTGGTCGGACAGCAGGCTCACCAGGCCGGGCCGGGCATCGTACGCCGCCCTGATCCGGTCGAGGAACGCCGCGCGGATGATGCAACCCGCCCGCCAGATCGCCGCCACCGCGCCCAGGTCGATGTCCCAGCCGTATGCCTCACTGCCCGCCCTGACCTGGTGGAATCCCTGGGTGTACGAGACGATCTTGGACGCGTACAGGGCCTGCTCGACCCGCTCGGCGAACACGGCTGCCTCGGCCCCGCCCAGCGGGCGGACCGCGGGGCCCGGAAGTGCGCGGGCCGCCTCGCGCAGGTCCGCGTGCCCGGAGAGCGACCGGGCGAAGACGGCCTCGGCGATACCGGACACGGGCACGCCCAGGTCGAGCGCGATCTGCACGGTCCAGCGGCCGGTGCCCTTCTGTTCGGCCCGGTCCTGCACGATGTCGACGAACGGCTTGCCCGTCTCGGCGTCCGTGTGCGCGAGGACCTCCGCCGTGATCTCGATCAGATACGAGTCCAGGCGCCCGGTGTTCCAGCCGCGGAAGGTCTCGGCGATCTTCGCGGGGGAGTAGCCCGCGACGGTCCGCAGCAGGTCATACGCCTCGGCGATGAGCTGCATGTCCGCGTACTCGATGCCGTTGTGGACCATCTTCACGAAGTGCCCGGCGGCATCGGGGCCGATGTGCGTGGTGCAGGGCGTGCCGTCCTTCGCGCGGGCGGCGATCTTCTCCAGCATCGGGCCCAGCGACCTGTACGACTCGGCCGAGCCGCCCGGCATGATGCTCGGGCCGTTGAGCGCGCCCTCCTCGCCGCCGGAGATGCCGACGCCGACGAAGTGGATACCGCGCTCGCGCAGCTCCTTCTCGCGGCGCCGGGTGTCCTGGAAGTGCGCGTTGCCGCCGTCGATGATGACGTCGCCCTCCTCCAGCAGCGGGGCGAACTCCTGGATCACCGCGTCGGTCGGATCACCCGCCTTCACCATGATCACCAGGCGGCGGGGGCGCTCCAGGGCGGCGACGAATTCCTCGGGCGTGTGCGCGGCGACGAAGTCGCCCTCCTCGCCGAACTCCTTGACCAGCGCGTCGGTCCTTGCGGTGGTGCGGTTGTGCACGGCGACCGTGAAGCCGTTGCGGGCGAAGTTACGGGCGAGGTTGCGGCCCATCACCGCGAGTCCTGTGACGCCGATCTGCGCGGTACCGCTCATATCTGTGCTCCTGCGATCTCTTCGGGGATACGGGGGAGGGCATGGGGTGGTTCGGGGCATGGAGGTACAGGGTTGCAGGAATAAGGGTGCCCAGGAGGGATACGAGCCACGGGCGCGGCGTGTTCAAGGGGCGCGTGCCAGGGCGTGCTGGGGGCGTACTCAGGGCGTGGGCTCACCGACGGACAGATCGTCCTCGTCGGGAATCACATGCATGGCCGCCTCCTCGGCCGATGCCGCGGCGCCGTCGATGCCGACGTCCTGCGCTGTCAGCGTCGCCGGAACATGGCCGTCGCCACCCTGGGTGAGCCGCCCGGAACGCTCCACACCCACCTCGCTGTCATACAGCTCGCCGTCCCCGCCCGTCAGGTCCCCCGGGCCGTCGTCGACCGCGTCCGGGAGGTCGGGCCGCTCCCTGGTCAGACGGCCGTCGAGCGGCTCACCGTCGTGCTGCTCGGACGCGGTGGTGCCCCGGTCGGCCACCGCCCAGGGCCGCTCGGGCGGTGAATAGCCCTCGTCAAGCACATCCCTGACACCCGAGGTGTCCAGGGTGTCCTCCAGGTCGAGGCGGTCATCGCGGTCGAAGGCTTCCGGCTGCTGGGGCTGGTAGACGTTGTCCCCCCGGTCGGTGTCGGTCATGGTGCTTCCTTCCATAGCCCCTGTATGCAATTCCACTCCGGTCGGGCGGGGCGCGCAACGGAAGCCGGTGGCCGGTCCGCGTTTTTACAGGGGCGGCAGCCGCCACCCCACCCCGCTGGGGGCTGCGTTCGCCGAGTACGGGCGGATCGACAAGACCATCCACCGCTCGCCCTGGTCGACCCGGTGGACGACACCTACCGGCGGCTCATGAACCGGCGGCTTACCGCACTTGGACGCTGCTGTTGCCCGGCTCCGCGCCGAGGGCCACGCCGTCAAGGACGAGGACGTCGAGGACGACGAGAGAGGCCTGACATCCTGGGCGTATCCGGGATATCCGGGACGTCAGGCCGTTCGTTCGCTGCTTGCTACCGGACCCTGGGGCCGGGGGCGGGCGGGGTGCGCGGTCGCAGGCGCTCTCCCTGCGGCCCGAACATGATCAGGTACTCGACCGGGCCGCCGGGACCGGTGTTCGCGACCCCGTGGGGATTGTGGGTGTCGAACTCGGCGACGTCTCCGGCATTCAGGACGAGGTCCTGGTCGCCGAGTGCGAGCCACAGCCGCCCGTACAGGACGCACAGCCATTCCCAGCCGTCGTGGGAGACCTGTCGGGGCCGCGCGGGCGGCTCCTGGACGGCGGGCAGGACGTGTTTGTGGGCGTGCAGGCCCCCGACGTACCGGGTCAGCGGCAGCACCGCCTTGTCGTCGCCGAAACGCTGGAGCGCGGAGGTGCGGGGCTCGGCGGCGGGAGCGGTGCCGGCCAGCTCGTCCAGGGAGACGCCGTACTCCTTTGTCAACCGCAACACCACTTCCAGGGTGGGCTTGCGTCGGCTGGTCTCGATCCGCGACAGCGTGCTCGGGGAGATGCCGGTCGCGCAGCTGACGCCGGTGAGCGTGGAGCCGCGGTGTTCGCGCGCGGCCCGCAGCCGAGGGCCCATCGCCGCCAGCGTGTCGGCCACGTCATCGCCTGTCACCCGCTCTGCCCCCTTCCGGACGCTCCGCTCCACCATCCTGTCCTGCAAGTTTGCCAGAGTGGCAAGGGTAATCGCGGTGAACGGTCGCTGCGCCGCATGATCGATGCGTACGTGCGTCCACCCACGGACTCGAGGAGAAACCCCATGCAGCCCGAACCGTCCGCCGCACTCCGCCACCGCACCGTCGAAGCCCCTGCCGGGCGCCTGCACCTGGTCGAGCAGGGCACCGGCCCGCTGGTCCTGCTCGTGCACGGCTTCCCCGAGTCCTGGTACTCCTGGCGCCGCCAGCTCCCGGCCCTCGCCGCAGCCGGCTACCGGGCGGTGGCGCTCGACGTGCGCGGCTACGGCCGCTCCTCCAAGCCCGCGGAGACCGACGCCTACCGGATGCTCGACCTGGTGGAGGACAACGTCGTCCTCGTGCACGCCCTCGGCGAGGAGAACGCGGTGGTCGTCGGCCACGACTGGGGATCCAACATCGCCGCCACCTCCGCCCTGCTCCACCCCGAGGTCTTCCGGGCCGTTGCCCTGCTGAGCGTCCCGTACGCGCCACCCGGCGGCCTCCGCCCCACCGACATCTTCGGCCAGATCGGCGGCCCCGAGCAGGAGTTCTACGTCTCCTACTTCCAGGAGCCCGGCCGCGCCGAGACGGAGATCGAACCCGACGTGCGGGGCTGGCTCACGGGCTTCTACGCCGCCCTGTCCGCCGACACCATGCCCACCCAGGGCGAGCCCGACCCGCACTTCGTCGCCCACGGCGGCCAGCTGCGTGACCGTTTTCCCGCCAGCATCCTCCCGGCCTGGCTGACCGAGAACGACCTCGACGTCTACGCCGGAGAGTTCGAGCGCACGGGTCTGACCGGCGCCCTCAACCGCTACCGCAACGTGGACCGCGACTGGGAAGACCTCGCCCCCCACCGCGGAGCCCCGATCAAGCAGCCGTCCCTGTTCATCGGCGGCGCCCTGGACGCCTCCACCACCTGGATGTCCGACGCTATCGATGCCTTCCCCACCACCCTCCCCGGCCTGACCGCCTCCCACCTCGTAGAGGGCTGCGGCCACTGGATCCAGCAGGAACGCCCCGAGGAGATCAACCGTCTGCTGACCGGCTGGCTCAACACCCTCACGGGCTGAACCGCCAGGCGCGGCCGGGGCTTCTGTACACGGAACAGTTCGGCCCGCGTACCCGAGCGCGGCGCGGCCCGGGACGGCAGTGGAAGCCGGGGCCGC
>DATCWZ010000555.1:0-6572 GCA_036566065.1 Streptomyces sp.
GGCCGGCTACCCGGTCGTCGCCGCCGACGGCGACGGCGTCAAGGTCATCGGCGCGGTGACCTCGGGCGCCCCCTCCCCGACCCTGGGCAAGCCGATCGCCATGGCGTACGTGGACGCGGCGCACGCCGCGCCGGGAACCGAGGGCGTCGCGGTGGAGATCAGGGGTACGCACGAGCCGTACCAGGTCGTCGCCCTGCCCTTCTACAAGCGTCAGAAGTAGCGGGGGCCGCGTCACGCCGCGCGCTTCGCGTCCCGGAAGTGACGCATTCCCGTCTCACACCGCAAGACCACCGTTCATCAGCACTCCCCCGCGTACAGGAGAATTCAGGTCATGAGCAACCCCCAGCAGCTTCGGTACAGCAAGGAGCACGAGTGGCTCTCGGCCCTCGAGGACGGCGTCGCGACGGTCGGTATCACGGAGTTCGCGGCCAACGCGCTCGGTGATGTCGTCTTCGCGCAGCTCCCGGATGTCGGCGACACGGTGACCGCGGGCGAGACCTGCGGTGAGCTGGAGTCGACCAAGTCGGTCAGCGACCTGTACTCGCCGGTGACCGGCGAGGTCACCGCGGCCAACCAGGACGTCGTGGACGACCCGTCGCTGGTGAACTCCGCCCCGTTCGAGGGCGGCTGGCTGTTCAAGGTACGCGTCGCGGAGGAGCCGAAGGACCTGCTCTCCGCCGACGAGTACACCGAGTTCTCCGGCAACTGAGACCAAGGGACCACCTGATGTCGCTTCTCAACTCCTCCCTCCACGAGCTCGACCCGGACGTCGCCGCCGCCGTCGACGCCGAGCTCCGACGCCAGCAGTCCACCCTCGAAATGATCGCCTCGGAGAACTTCGCTCCGGTCGCGGTCATGGAGGCGCAGGGCTCCGTCCTCACCAACAAGTACGCCGAGGGCTACCCCGGCCGCCGCTACTACGGCGGCTGCGAGCACGTCGACGTGATCGAGCAGATCGCGATCGACCGCGTCAAGGCGCTCTTCGGCGCCGAGGCGGCCAACGTCCAGCCCCACTCGGGCGCACAGGCGAACGCCGCCGCGATGTTCGCGCTGCTCAAGCCCGGTGACACGATCATGGGCCTGAACCTGGCGCACGGCGGTCACCTGACCCACGGCATGAAGATCAACTTCTCCGGCAAGCTCTACAACGTGGTCCCGTACCACGTCGACGACACCGGCGTCGTGGACATGGCCGAGGTCGAGCGCCTCGCCAAGGAGGCCAAGCCGAAGCTGATCGTGGCCGGCTGGTCCGCGTACCCCCGTCAGCTCGACTTCGCCGCGTTCCGCCGTATCGCGGACGAGGTCGGCGCGTATCTGATGGTCGACATGGCGCACTTCGCCGGCCTGGTCGCGGCGGGGCTGCACCCCAACCCCGTACCGCACGCCCATGTCGTCACCACCACCACGCACAAGACCCTCGGCGGTCCGCGCGGCGGCGTGATCCTTTCGACGCAGGAGCTGGCCAAGAAGATCAACTCGGCGGTCTTCCCGGGCCAGCAGGGCGGTCCGCTGGAGCATGTCATCGCGGCCAAGGCGGTCTCGTTCAAGGTCGCGGCGACCGATGAGTTCAAGGAGCGCCAGCAGCGCATCCTGGACGGCGCCCGCATTCTCGCCGAGCGCCTGGTGCAGCCCGACGTCACCGAGGTGGGCGTCTCCGTCCTGTCCGGCGGCACGGATGTGCACCTGGTCCTCGTCGATCTGCGCAACTCCGAGCTGGACGGCCAGCAGGCCGAGGACCGGCTCCACGAGCTGGGCATCACGGTCAACCGGAACGCCATCCCGAACGACCCGCGCCCCCCGATGGTCACCTCGGGCCTGCGGATCGGTACTCCGGCGCTGGCCACCCGCGGCTTCCAGGCCGAGGACTTCACCGAGGTCGCGGAGATCATCGCCTCCGCCCTCAAGCCGTCCTACGACGCCGACAGCCTCAAGGCCCGCGTTGCCGCGCTCGCCGAGAAGTTCCCGCTGTACGCCGGCCTGAAGTAAGCCGGCACACCTTCTCGTACGTTCGGCGGGGCACCGCGCACACTGAACAGTGAGCACGGTGCCCCGTCCCTTGCACCGCCCCTCCCCGGCCCCGCCCCCAGCCGTTCCTCCGACACTGCTCCGCGGGCCCACGGGCCCGCCCCGCACCACCCGGCAGACAACGACGTCTACCAACCCTTAGGAGTACTCCGTGGCCATCTCGGTCTTCGACCTCTTCTCTGTCGGCATCGGCCCGTCCAGCTCTCACACGGTCGGCCCGATGCGCGCCGCCCGCATCTTCGCCGCCCGCCTCAAGAACGAGGGCCTGCTGGCGCACACCGCGTCCGTGCGGGCCGAACTGTTCGGCTCACTCGGCGCGACGGGCCACGGCCACGGCACCCCGAAGGCCGTCCTGCTGGGCCTGGAGGGCGAGTCCCCCCGTACCGTCGACGTGGAGAACGCCGACGCCCGCGTCGAGGAGATCCGCACCTCCGGCAGGCTCAGCCTGCTCGGCGTGCACGAGATCCCCTTCGACTACGACGAGCAGCTCATCCTGCACCGCCGCAAGTCGCTGCCGTACCACCCCAACGGGATGACGGTCTTCGCGTACGACTCCGAGGGCGCGCTGATCCTGGAGAAGACCTACTACTCGGTCGGCGGCGGGTTCGTCGTCGATGAGGACGCCGTCGGCGCGGACCGCATAGTCCTGGACGACACCGTCCTGAAGTACCCCTTCCGCACCGGCGACGAAATGCTGCGCCTCGCCCGCGAGACCGGCCTGTCCATCTCCTCGCTGATGCTGGAGAACGAGAAGGCATGGCGCAGCGAGGAGGAGATCCGCTCCGGCCTGCTGGACATCTGGGGCGTCATGCGGGCCTGCGTGGCGCGCGGCCTGTCCCGCGAGGGCATCCTGCCCGGCGGCCTGAAGGTCCGCCGCCGCGCCGCGAGCACGGCCCGCCAGTTGCGCGCCGGGGGCGACCCGCAGGAGCACGCGATGGAGTGGATCACCCTCTACGCGATGGCCGTCAACGAGGAGAACGCCGCGGGCGGCCGCGTCGTCACCGCCCCTACCAACGGCGCGGCGGGCATCATCCCCGCCGTCCTGCACTACTACGTGAACTTCGCGGCCGGCGGCGCGACGGACGCGGAGAAGGAGGACAGCGTCGTCCGCTTCCTGCTGGCCGCGGGCGCGATCGGCATGCTCTACAAGGAGAACGCCTCGATCTCCGGCGCCGAGGTCGGCTGCCAGGGCGAGGTCGGCTCCGCCTGCTCCATGGCCGCCGGCGCCCTCGCCGAGGTCCTCGGCGGCACCCCCGAACAGGTCGAGAACGCCGCCGAGATCGGCATGGAACACAACCTGGGCCTGACCTGCGACCCGGTCGGTGGCCTGGTCCAGATCCCGTGCATCGAGCGCAACGGCATGGGGTCCGTCAAGGCGGTCACGGCGGCGAAGATGGCACTGCGGGGCGACGGCAGCCACAAGGTCTCCCTGGACAAGGTCATCAAGACCATGAAGGAGACCGGCGCGGACATGAGCGTCAAGTACAAGGAGACCGCCCGCGGCGGCCTGGCGGTGAACATCATCGAGTGCTGAAAAGCACGACGGGTCAGAGGCAGTAGCGTACGAGCCAGTCGTCGGGGTTGTAGTTGTCCTCCGCCGGGTACACCGTGGCCGCCTTGCCCTGGATCATGTCCTCGGGGGCGATGCGCTCGGGGAGGGTGCCGAAGCGGTCGTGCCGGGCGGCTTCCGCGGCATCGAGAGGTTCCTGCCCAGGTGACATGCCATCGCTCCCTCGGAATATCGGGACTGCTGTCATGATGCGCGGTCCCGGTGGTGTGCGACAAGCGCCCCCGGGGAAACGGACGGCCTGACGCTCCCGTACTCGCCCGGAGGGTGCCGCATGGCCGAGATGAGCCTCGTGCCGATCGTGGGGCTGGCCCTGCTCGGGCTGGTCGCCGGGGTGGGGATCACCGCCATCGGGCCCGGTGGCGTGCTGGCCACCATCGCGCTGTTCGCGCTGACCGGACTATCGCCGGCGCAGGTCGCCGGGACCGCGCTGGTCACCCATGTCGCCACGGGGGCGCTGGCGACCGCGGCCTGTACGCGGTCCGGGCATCTGCGGGACGCGGACACCCGGCGTACGGCGTTGCTGCTGGCCGGCGGCGCCGTGGTGGGTGCCCCGGTCGGTGTGCTGCTCAACGGGGTGTTCTCCCGGCAGGTCTTCGGTGCCCTGCTGGCCGTCTTCGCGGCCGTGGTGGCGGGCCTGGTGTGGTACCGCGACCTGCGGCCCGATCCCGGGGCGCCGGAGCCCCTGGCGGACCGGCGGCTTCCGGCCGGTGTCGTCGCCGTACTGGGTCTCGCCGTCGCCGCGGCCGGCGGGGTCTTCGGTGTCGGGGGGCCGATGCTGGCCGTTCCCCTCTTCGTGGCCCTGGGGGTTCCGGTGCTCTCCGCGCTCGCGGCGGCCCAGGTCCAGTCCATCGTCATCGCCGGTGTGGGCAGCCTCGGTTACCTGGCCGCGGGCACCATCGACTGGCCACTGGCGGTCCTGGTCGGCGTCCCGGAGCTCGCCGGGGTGCTCCTCGGCTGGCGGATCGCCCGTGCCGTGCCCGCCCGCACTCTGAAGTACGCGCTCGTCACCGGCCTGCTCGCACTGGCCCCGTACCTCGCTCTGCGCGGCTGAGGGCGCGCGGGGACCACCGCCCCCACGGTGCACCAAGTGCTCAGAGACATTCAGGAGTTCTTGGCGATCACGCACTTTCGGTCAGAAGCGGGCTTCCGCAAAACGCCTACAAGGGGTTCACTGGAGGTGACTCATGGTGACGCGGCCGCCCGGGCCGGCGGAGGAGAGAGGACTGCGATGACCGTCCCACCTCGGAAAGTAATGCCGTGGCCAGGGGTTGCACGCACGGTGTACCGGTCCGCCGACGCGCCGTACCGATGCGTGACGTCGATCAATTCTCCGTTCTCATCGTTCACCCGCATCGTCTCGACGAGGGGCAACAAATGAGCCAGATCGTGTTACCTGCGTTTCACATGCCATTCCAGAGCGCAGGGTGCAATCCAGGCATGGAGGAAACCAAGAAGTCGGCCTGGGAGTGGGCGGAATCGAATGAACTCCTGCTGTCCCCGGTCGCCCGGCAGAAGATGCTCCGGACGCGTCCGGAACTCTGGATATCCCTGATATTCCCCGAGGCGTCCCAGCGGCATCTGGATCTCTTCTGCCAGTGGCTGTTCTGGGCCTTCCTGGTCGACGACGAGTTCGACGACGGGCCCGCCGGGCGTGATCCGGGGATGTGCGAGGAGGCCATCGCCAGACTGGTCGCGGTACTCGACGGAGCCGTACCGCGCAATCCCATGGAGCGGGCGCTCGACGGCCTGCGGGAGCGGACCTGCCGGGGCAGGTCGCCCGTCTGGGTAAGGCAGTTCCGCCGTGACACGGTCGCCTGGCTCTGGACGTACTACGCCGAGGCCGTCGAGCGGGCCGCCGGACAGGTGCCGAGCCGGGCGGACTTCGCGAAGCACCGGCGCGACTCGGTGGCCATGCAGCCGTTTCTCGATCTGCACGAGATCACCGCGGGAATCGATCTCCCGGAATCCGCGAGGAGCCTTCCCGCGTATATCGCGCTGCGCAACGCGGTCACCGATCACTCAGGCCTGTGCAACGACATCTGCTCGTTCGAGAAGGAGGCGATGCTCGGTTACGAACACAACGCGGTCCGGCTCATTCAGCGCGACCGCGGCTCCACGCTCCAGGAGGCGGTGGACGAGGCGGGCATTCAACTGGCCCGTATCGCCGAACGCGTACAGCGGGCCGAAAAGGAACTGGCCGAGGAAATAGACGCGGCGGCCATCGACGGCGCAACCAGGGCCGCGCTGGAACGGTGCGCGCGGGATTACCGCTGCCTCGTCAGGGGCGACTTCGACTACCACGCGCGCGCCGAACGCTACACACGTCCCGATCTGGTGGAAATCGACCAACGGGAGTCGCTGTCAGGGTTCTTCGCCGCCTGACAGCGCTCCCCCGGCCGCGACGGCCGGCGACCGCAGGGCCCGAGGCCCCCGTAACGGGGCCCGGGCCCTGCGCAATTGTGTTCATTTTGAGTCCAACGAAGCCGGGACAGCGGGCGGTCCATCGGTGATGATTCACGTGAAGGCAGTGCCAACCGGCGTATCCCGGGTCACTTACCTGACAATCCCAGCAAACCGACATTCCCGGGAACCACCGCGAAGTCCGCGGTGGCGACCGCCTGGCGGATGACGGCGTACGACAGGGCGGGCAACGCCGCTGCCGCCTCGGTCACCGGCACACCGGTGATCCTCCAGAAGTCGTCGGCGAAGAAGTCGGGGACTTGGTCGACCCGGTCGTCGTCGAGTTACCTCGGCGGCAGGTCCTATTCCAGCGCCACCAAGAACGCGGCCCTGACCTGGACGTTCACCGGCTGCTCGGCCGCCTGGGTGGTCTCCGGGGCCGCGAGTTCCGGGCAGGTGTACGTCTATGTGGACGGTACGAAGGCGGCCACGGTGGACCTGAAGTCCTCCACCACCAAGTACCGGAACGCGGTCTGGACGAAGTCCTGGTCCTCCAGCGCCCGGCACACCGTCAAGA
>DATCWZ010000570.1:0-3548 GCA_036566065.1 Streptomyces sp.
CATAGGACCAGGAGGATCCCTCTATGCCTCGGAGTCCGTGTGCGTCTCAGTCCACCCTGATCTTCCGCACGCTCGTCCTCGCGCTCGCGGCCCTGCTATGCCTGGCCGTGACGTGGTCGCCCGCGGCCGCCCAGCAGACCGGGGGCGGGACCGTCGCTGGGAAAGTGACCGACGAAGGTGGCGCCGCCGTGAGCGGGGCCGACGTGACGATCGAGGGCACCCGCCTCTCGGCCCAGACCGGCGGCACCGGCGACTACGTGATCGAGCACGTGCCCGCCGGCTCGCAGACCGTACGGGTGCGCATGATCGGGTTCCGCAGCCAGGCCGACACCGTGAGCGTGACCGAAGGCGGCCGCGCCGCCGCGGATTTCACCATCTCCCGCGACCCCCTGCAGCTGCAGACCATGGTCGTGACCGCCACCCAGACCCCGCGCACCAACCTGGACGCCAGCGTGGCGGTGACCACCCTGTCGGCGCAGGAGGTCGAGCGAGCCGCCCCGCGAAGCACCACCGAGATGCTGCGCTACGTGCCGGGCTTCACCCGGGTGGAGAGCTCGGGCGGCGAGGTGAACCAGAACATCTCGATCCGGGGCATCCTGGGCGTCGAGTACGTGATGTTCATGGAAGACGGGATGCCGGTGTTCCCCACCATGCACACGTATTTCATGAACGCCGACAACCTGTTCCGCTTCGATGAAAACATAGAGCGGATGGAGGTGGTGCGAGGCGGCGCCTCGGCCTTGTTCGGCTCCAACACGCCCGGCGCCATCATCAACTACATCAACAAGACCGGGGGCGATCACTTCGCCGGCACGATGCGGGCCACCGCGGGCACGGAGGCGCTCGGCCGCTACGATCTCAATATCGGCGGGCCGCTGGGCAACGACTGGCACTTCAACGCCGGCGGCTTCTACCGCTACGACCATGGCGTGCGTGATCCCGGGTTCCCCGGCATACGGGGAGGCCAGATCAAGGCCAACGTGACCCGGGACCTGAGGAACGGCTACCTTCGCGCGTCGATCAAGCACATCGACGACCGCAACCAGTTCATCCTGCCGTTGCCGCTCCAGAACCCGAGCGATCCCGACTACATCAGCGGCTTCAGCAACTACGGCGCGCTGCTGAGCAACGAAGGCCTGGATCTCCGGGTGCCGACCCCCACCGGCGACCTGACCCTCCCACTCGACAACGGTCTCAGGACGCTGGCGACCTGGGGCACCGTAGATATCGGCCTGGACCTGCAGAACGACTGGCACTTCCAGAACACGGCCCAGGTGATGCAGAACTACCAGGAGCACAATGCGCTGGTGCCGGGGAACATCATGACAGCCGACGCCTTCGTCGCCAGTCTGACGAATGCGGACGGGTCACCTCGCGCGCCCGCCGGCAGCAGCTACCAGCTGCTCTTCACCAACCACCTCGACGTCGCGGGCAACAAGGAGACGTTCGACACCCCCAACGGCTTCGTCATTCCCTCGATCGAATGGCACGTCGCGAAGCCGATCTCGGCCATCCAGGACCAGCTGCAGCTCCGGCGGAGCTTCGGCAAGCACACCCTGGCCATCGGCGGCTATTTTGCCAACTACACCCAGGACAACCACTGGAACTTCACCGACGTGCTCGTGGACGCACGGGACAACCCACGGTTCCTGGACCTGATCATCAACGGCACCGATTCGGTCACCAAGAACGGGTTCCGGAACTTCCTGTCGACCTACGCCAACGGAACGGGATCGGTCTCCATCGCGAGCGGTGTGCTCGGCGGCGAGATTCAGCTCACCGAGCGGCTCCGCGCCGATCTCGGCGTCCGGGTCGAGTACGATTACTACCAGCAGAATTCGGAGAACACCTCGAAATTCGACATCGACGGCAACCCCGCCACCACCTACGACAACGAGACCTTCGGCAACGGCAGCTTCAGGCACTTCACCCGCAACATCACCGACTGGGCCGGCTCGGTCGGGCTGAACTACCGGATGAACCAGAACTGGGCGTTCTACGCCGCGGGGTCGCGAGGCTACAAGATGCCGGAGCTGGACGCTCTCCTGAATGCGACCGCCCAAGGACAGGTCGATGTGACCGAGCCTAAGGAGGTCCGGTCAGTCGAGGGCGGCCTCAAGACCCAGATCGGGCGCGGAGCGGTCACCCTGGGCGGGTTCTACACCGAGGTCAAGGACATCGTAGGGCAGGGACTCGAGGTGGTGGATGGGGTGACCACCTGGGTGACCAAGGCCTCGCCGGACAACCGCTCGTACGGGGCGGAGATCGAGGCGGTCGTGAACCCGGTGGAAGGACTGCTGCTCCAGGGCAACGCCACGCTCCTCGAGGGGGAGCTGGGAAGCATCAAGGGCGGACCGAATGACGACCCGGCCCTCATCGACTCCCTCTCCAGGCGGGAAGGTGTCCGTTTGGCGATCGTGCCCACCAACCTCGGCAACCTCGCCGCGATCTACACGACCCGCGGCCCGTACGCGCTGCAGTTCAAGGCCGACTTTCACTGGGTGGGGGAGCGCTTCAGCGAAGACGCCACCTCCCGGCCGCTGGACAATCCGGCAGTGCTGCCGGCCTACAACTACTTCAACTTCGGCGCCGGCTTCGTGATTCCGAACTCGGGGACGCGGGTCACGGTCGACCTATTGAACGCGTTCCAGAGCAAGGGACTGGAGGAGGGCAACCCGCGGCTCTCGTCGGCGGGCGGCGCGCCGGTCTTCCTGGCTCGTCCCATCCTTCCGCGCCGGCTGCAGGTGTCGGTGAGCTACGACTTCGGAGGCAGCGCCCCGGCGCAGCCGCAGTGATCTTCACGCATGTAGTCGGTCTCGTCGCGGCGGCCGCTGTCGGAGCCGCCGCGGCGTTGCCGGCTCAAGTCTCGCCGCACGACAGCAGCTTCGTGCTGTCGTCCGACGATCCGGCCCGGGCCCCGTCGCCGTTCATCGGCAACGGGCGCATCGGGCTGGTGATCCCCCCGCTCGGGATCGGCCCCGCCGACTCCTATGTCGCGGGGCTCTACGAGGAGGCGTCCAGCGACGTACCGCGGATCGTGCGGATTCCGGTCTGGCTTCCGCTCGACATCTGCCGCCGGGCGGGATGCCTCGATTCCACCGCCGTCGCCGGCGGGCAGCTCCAGGGTTACCACCAGTCGCTCGATCTCAGGAGCGGTACCGCACGGACCGAGTACGAGTGGGTGCGCGGGGACGAGCACGCGACGGTCAAGGTGGAAAGCTTCGTCTCCCGGGCCGACGTCCACACCGCTGCCACCCGGCTGGACCTGACCCCGGCGCAGCCCGGACGGTATAAGGTTCGGTTCGCGCTCGCCGGACGCGCGCCTCCGCGCCGCCTGGCCCTGGCGCGCCTCGAGCGCGCCGACCCTGCCTGGCGTCCTGCCGACATCTGGTACCCCGGACACATGAAGGTGCGGTCGCGACGAGTCACCCTGGAGCCGACCGGCGCGCGGCTCGAGCTGACCGCCACGCCGGCGGGGCGCGACACGCGCCTGAGCCAGACGGCACGGGTCGCCTGGCCGGCGAGCCTGGCCCGCTCGGCGGTCCGGC
>DATCWZ010000198.1:0-5930 GCA_036566065.1 Streptomyces sp.
GATCCGACACGCCCGCGCGGACAGAAGAAGGGCGGCAGCATCTGGCTGCACATGGACCACGGCAGCGGGACCTCGGCCTGTGTGAGCCTGCCCAAGTCCGCGATGCGGCATCTGCTGCGTACGCTCGACCCGAAGCAGCACCCGGTCGTAGTGATGGGCGACAGGGCCCGGCTCGGGGCCTGAAAAGCGGGGCGGCGGCTCAAGCGGCGCCGGTCAGCAGCGGCGGCGCTGCGGCATTCCGGCGACCAGGGTGGACAGCAGTCCGCCGAGCGTTTCGCGCTGTTCCGTGCTCAGCGGCGCCAGGATCTCCTCGGCGGCCGCCCGGCGCGCGTTGCGCAGCGACCTGAGCGTGGCCGTGCCCTCGTCGGTGATCTCGATCCGTATCACCCTGCGGTTGGTCGGATCCGGTACGCGCCGCACCCGGCCGCTCGCCTCCAGACCATCGACCAGCGAGGTCACGGCCCGCGGAACGACATCCAGACGCTGAGCCAGATCGGCCATCCGGGGGGTGCCGTCGTAGTGCGCGACCGTGCGCAGCAGCCGGAACTGCGCCGGTGTGATGCCTATCGGTTCCAGTTGGCGGCTCTGGATGCGATGGAGCCAGCGCGTCAGCCGCAGCAACTGGTCGGCCGTCACGCCGTCGGATTCGGGGGAGTCCATGGTGGAACAATATCAGGACCTAGTTCATTGTGAGTATATGTAACAATGAGCTAAGCTCCCAAAAAGTCCGGTCTCCGTCCCGTTTTCCATGTCGAAGGAGCCCATGAAACCCGAAGAACCCATGTGGACGCCCCCGGCCAGGGACGGCACACAGCCGCCGGCCGAGCTGCGCCGCATCTTCCGTCTCTTCCGCCCCTACCGCGGCCGGCTCGCGGTGGTCGGGCTGCTGGTCGGCGCCTCGTCCCTGGTGTCGGTCGCTTCCCCGTTCATGCTCCGCGCGATCCTGGACACCGCGATCCCGCAGGGCCGTACGGGGCTGCTCACGCTGCTCGCGCTCGGCATGATCCTCACCGCCGTGATGAACAGCGTCTTCGGCGTGCTCCAGACGCTGATCTCCACCACCGTCGGCCAGCGTGTCATGCACGATCTGCGCACCGCCGTCTACAGCCGGTTGCAGCGGATGCCGCTCGCCTTCTTCACGAAGACGCGTACGGGCGAGGTGCAGTCCCGTATCGCCAACGACATCGGCGGCATGCAGGCCACGGTCACCTCCACGGCGACCTCTCTGGTCTCCAACCTCACCGCGGTCGTCGCCACCGTCGTCGCCATGCTCGCGCTGGACTGGCGGCTCACTGTCGTCTCGCTGCTCCTGATGCCGGTCTTCGTCTGGATCAGCCGCCGGGTCGGCAAGGAGCGCAAGAGGATCACCACCCAGCGCCAGAAGCAGATGGCCGCCATGGCCGCGACGGTCACCGAGTCCCTCTCGGTGAGCGGCATCCTGCTCGGCCGCACCATGGGCCGCTCCGACTCGCTCACCGCGAGCTTCGCCGAGGAGTCGGAACGGCTGGTCGACCTGGAGGTGCGCTCCAACATGGCGGGGCGGTGGCGGATGTCGACGATCGGCATCGTGATGGCGGCCATGCCCGCCGTCATCTACTGGGCGGCGGGTCTGGCGATGGGGTCCGGCGGCACGGCCGTCTCCATCGGGACGCTGGTCGCTTTCGTCTCGCTCCAGCAGGGCCTGTTCAGGCCGGCGGTGAGCCTGCTCTCCACTGGGGTGCAGATGCAGACGTCCCTCGCACTCTTCCAGCGCATCTTCGAGTATCTCGACCTCGACATCGACATCACCGAGCCCGAGAACCCCGTCAAGCTGGAGCGGATCCGCGGCGAGGTCGCCTTCGAGAACGTCGACTTCAGTTACGACGAGAAGAGCGGCCCCACCCTCACCGGGATCAATGTGCGGGTACCGGCCGGCGGCAGCCTGGCCGTCGTCGGGCCCACCGGATCGGGCAAGTCCACCCTCAGCTATCTGGTGCCGCGGCTGTACGACGTCACGGGCGGCCGGGTCACACTCGACGGAGTCGACGTACGCGACCTGGACTTCGACACGCTGGCCCGGGCCGTCGGAGTGGTCTCCCAGGAGACCTATCTGTTCCACGCCTCGGTCGCCGAGAACCTCCGCTTCGCCAAGCCGGAGGCCACCGAGGAGGAGATCGAGGCGGCGGCGCGGGCCGCGCAGATCCACGACCACATCGCCTCCCTGCCCGACGGGTACGACACCCTCGTCGGCGAGCGCGGCTACCGTTTCTCCGGGGGCGAGAAGCAGCGCCTCGCCATCGCCCGTACGATTCTGCGCGACCCGCCCGTACTCATCCTCGACGAGGCGACCAGCGCGCTCGACACCCGTACGGAACACGCCGTGCAGCAGGCCATCGATGCCCTGTCCGCGGGCCGTACGACCCTGACCATCGCGCACCGGCTCTCCACCATCCGGGACGCCGACCAGATCGTGGTCCTGGACGGCGGGCGCGCCGCTGAGCGGGGCACGCACCAGGAACTGCTTAACCGGGGCGGCCGGTACGCGGCCCTCATCCGCCGAGACAACAGCCTCGCCCCGGTGACCGGCTGAACGGGCGTCAGGCCGGGACGCGCTCCAGGAGCCGGGTGACCTCCCGGACCGCCGCCCGCCCCGCCCGGTTGGCGCCGATCGTGCTGGCGGACGGACCGTATCCGACGAGGTGGATACGTTCATCACGTACCGCCCGGGTGCCCTCGACCCGGATGCCGCCGCCCGGCTCCCGCAGCTTCAGCGGCGCCAGATGATCGACCGCGGGCCGGAATCCGGTCGCCCATACGATCACATCGGCCTCCACGGTCCGCCCGTCGGACCAGGCGACGCCGCTCGGAGTGATCCGGTCGAACATCGGGAGCCGGTCGAGAATCCCCCGCTCGCGTGCGCGCCGGATGGCGTCGTTCAGCGGCAGCCCGGTCACGCTCACCACGCTCTGCGGCGGGAGTCCCCGCCGTACGCGCTCCTCCACCATCGCCACGGCGGCCCGCCCCTCTTCCTCGCCGAACGGCCCCTCGCGAAAGACCGGGGGCCGCCGGGTCACCCAGTACGTCTCGGCCGCGACCTCGGCGATCTCCATCAGGTGTTGGGTCCCCGACGCGCCGCCGCCGACCACGATCACCCGCTGCCCCGCGAACTCCCCGGGCCCCGGGTAGTTCGCCGTGTGCAACTGCCGCCCCCGGAAGGTCTCCTGGCCCCGGTAGCGCGGCCAGAACGGCCGGTCCCAGGTGCCTGTGGCGCTGATCAGGGCCCGTACGGCGTACGTCCCCTCGGACGACTCGACGAGCAGCCGCCCGCCTGGCCCCTCGCGTACGGCACGGACATCGACGGGGCGGTGGACGCGGAGCCCGAAGCGCCGCTCGTATGCGTCGAAGTACCCGGCGATCACCTCGGACGAGGGACGGCCGTCATCGGCGCCGGTCAGCTCCATGCCTGGCAGCGCGTGCATGCCGTGGACCTTCCCGTACGTCAGCGAGGGCCACCGGAACTGCCAGGCGCCGCCCGGCCGGGGCGCGTGATCCAGCACGACGAAGTCCCGCCCGGGCTCCAGCCCAGCGCGCCGCAGATGATAGGCACTGGACAGCCCGGCCTGCCCGGCGCCGATCACGGCTACATCCAGCTCGCGCGCCCCAAAGTCGTTCACGTTTCTACTAACTCCGTGAAAGCCCGAGTTCTTCCCGTATCGGCGAGGGCGCGCACTCCCGTACCCCGGGGCGCCAGAATGGGGCCATGCCCGACTCCTTCCGTACGCAGATCCTGGACATCACCACAGGCGCGGCCGAGAGCGTCACCGACCTGACGTCCGACTGCGAACAGTTCCTCGCCCGCGCCGCCCACGGCGGCGACGGCCTGCTCAACGTCTTCGTCCCGCACGCCACAGCCGGAGTCGCCATCCTGGAGACCGGCTCGGGAAGCGACGACGACCTCCTGGCCACCCTGCGCACCCTGCTCCCGCCCGACGCCCACTGGCGCCACCGCCACGGCAGCCCGGGCCACGGCCGCGACCACGTACTCCCGGCCCTGGTCCCACCGCACGCCACACTGCCGGTGATCGGGGGACGGCTGGCACTGGGGACATGGCAGTCGGTGTGCCTGGTCGACACCAACGTGGACAACGTGAACCGGCAGGTCCGGCTGAGCTTCCTCGGGTAGCGGGTCGTTTCGCTGGGCCTGCCGTAGTCGACGGCTGGCGCCGCCGTCGGAGATACCGGAGACATGGATACAACCCCAGCCGCCCCCCGGGCCGCGGTACTACGGGACCGCTATCGGAGTCGGCTGCCCGAGCACCTACGGGAACTCGTCGGCCCCGTCGAGGGCACAGTCGACCTGCCACTCCACATCGCCTGGTCCGGGCGGACGAGTTACAGCCTGGACCGCGCGAAGTCCCGCATGACGCTTTACCGGACCGTTCTCGCCGAAGGTCTCTACGAGGACGTGGCTGCCCTCCTCCACCACCGGCTGCTGGCCGAGCAGTGGCCTGTCCTGCGTCGCCTGGTCAGCCCCTATATCCGTGAGGTCTGGGAGGACGCCTTTCCCGAGCTGTCCGGCCGGTGCTGCGCCGCTGGAGTTCCGCCGATGAGTTTGCGGCAGTCGTGCGGTCTACCCGTCGACGGAGGGAGCACATCATGCGCGAGATCATCATCTGCACGTTCCTGACGCTCGACGGCGTCATGCAGGCGCCGGGCGGTCCGGACGAGGACGCCGAGAGCGGCTTCCAGCACGGCGGCTGGCAGAAACCGGTGTTCGACGACGAGGTCGGCACGGCTATCGCCGCTTGGTACGAGCACTCCGACGCGATGCTGCTTGGCCGCAAGACGTACGAGATCTTCGCGTCGTACTGGCCGACCGCCGATCCTGACAACCCGTTCACCGATCGGATGAACAGCATGCACAAGTATGTGGCGTCTCGGACCTTGACGTCCGTCGAGTGGCAGAACTCCACGCTGCTGGACGGCGACATCGTCGATGCCGTACGCAAGCTGAAGGCGTTGGACGGCGGTGACATCAACGTCGTCGGCAGCGGCGATTTCGCCCAGACCCTCATGCGGCACGGCCTCGTCGACGAGTACCGGCTGACCATCCACCCGGTGATCATTGGCACCGGCAAGCGGCTGTTTGCCGGCGGAGCGATCCCCACCGCGCTGGAGCCGGTCAGTGTCTCGACGACGAAGGGCGGCACCGTCGTCGGCGTCTACCGCCCAGACGGTGAGCCCAGCTACGACAGCTTCCAGTAGTCGCGCGCCACGGAAGGCAAGCTGAGCCGCGCTCTCATACCGGTCCGGTATTCGGCCGCATGGCGATGACACTCCGACTCCCCGACGACCTCGACGCGAGGCTCACAGAGCGCACTCGTCGGGAGCGCCGCAGTAAGCAGGAGCTGGCCATCGAGGCCATTCGTGAGGCTCAGGACCGGGCTGAGTTGAACGTTGATGATGTCCTGGCCGAGTTGATGGACAGCGATGCGGAGATCCTGGGCTGCCTGAAGTGACCGACGTGCGGTACATCCGGATCGACGAGATCCTGGCTATTGCCCGCATGGTCAACGGTGCCGGGAACTGTGTACGGGACATGGGGCTGCTGGTCTCGGCGATTGAGCGGCCCCGGGCGATGTGTTCGGCGCCGAGCTGTATCCCACGCCTCACGAGAAGGCGGCCGCCCTGCTGCATTCCGTCGCCCGCAACCATGCGCTGATCGACGGCAACAAGCGCACCGCCTGGCTGGCCATGCTCGTCTTCCTGCGTGTCAACGGCGTCAGCGCCGACATCGCCCCGCCGCATGCCACCGTCGCCGGGCCGTTCGTCGAGGACGTGGCGCAGGACATCATCGATGTACCGGCCATCGCCAAGCACCTGGCGTCCTGGTTCCCCCTCGCCTGACGCCGGCCGGTCCGTTCCCGCGGAAACCGACCGGTGAACCACCC
>DATCWZ010000418.1:0-2955 GCA_036566065.1 Streptomyces sp.
GTCTTGTTGCCGATCGCCTCGAGAATCTCTTCGTTAGTCAGCGTGGTGGTGGCCATTGATCTCTCTCTCTCCGTCCCGGTTAAGAAGCAGCACTACGCTGCGCGCGAAGCGCCTCGAGGGCGCCGACCATCTGAGACAGCAGTCCGTTCATCACCCCGGCGAACTGGGCCATCGGGGCCTGGATGTACCCCGCCAGCTGGGCCAGCAGCACCTCGCGAGGCGGCAGGTCCGCCAGCCGCTTGACCTGCGCCGGGGTCACCCGCCGGCCGTCCACCAGCCCGATCTTGATGGCCGGCTTCTCGAACTCCCTGGCGAAGTCAGTCAGCACCTTGGCGCCGGCCATGGCGTCCGTCCCGGACAGGACCAGGCCGGTCGGGCCGGCCAGGTGCTCGTCCAGGGCATGCACCCCGTTGGCCGCGAACGCCCGCTGAGCCAGGGTGTTCTTCACCACCACGTACTCGACCCCGGCGCCCCGGAGCCGCCGCCGGAGCTCGGTCATCCGGAGGACGTTGAGGCCGCTGAAGTCGGTCACGAACACGTTGGGCGAGCCCTTGAGGAGCTCGGTCAGCGACTCGACGGTCGCCTGCCGCTCGGTCTTGCTCATCGATACCCCGCCGTCTCGAGCCGGACCCCCGGCCCCATGGTGCTCGAAATGGTCGCCGTGCGGATGTAGGTGCCCTTGGCCGCGGACGGCTTGGCCCGGACGATCGTGTCCATGAAGACGGTGACGTTCTCCGCCAGCTGGGCCGGGGTGAACGACACCTTCCCCACCGGCGCGTGCACGTTCCCGGTCTTGTCGACCCGGAACTCGATCTTGCCGGCCTTGATCTCCCGGACCGCCTTGGCCACGTCCATCGTGACGGTGCCGGCCTTGGGGTTCGGCATCAACCCGCGGGGGCCCAGCACCTTGCCCAGCTGGCCCAGCTGGCCCATGACGTCCGGCGTGGCCACGATGACGTCCGTGTCCAGCCAGCCGTCCTTGATCTTCTGGATGTACTCGATCCCGACGTAGTCGGCCCCGGCGGCCTCGGCCTCCCGGACCCGGTCGCCCTGGGTAATCACCAACACGCGAACCGACTTGCCGGTTCCGTGGGGCAGCACGACCGTGCCTCGCACGATCTGGTCGGCGTGGCGGGGGTCGACCCCGAGGTTGACGGCGACGTCCACCGTCTCGTCGAACTTGGCGAACGCGGAGCCCTTCACCAGGGCGACGGCATCGCTGATCGGGTACTCCCGCGTGCGGTCGACCTTGGCGACCGCCGCCCGGAACTTCTTCCCCTGGGCGGGCATCAGTCGGTCACCTCCAGCCCCATCGACCGGGCGGTCCCTGCGATCATCCGCATGGCACTGTCGAGGTCCGAGGCATTGAGGTCGGCCATCTTGATCTCGGCGATCTTCTTGACCTGCGCGCGGGTGACCTTGCCCACCTTGGTCCGGTTGGGCTGGCCGCTCCCCTTCTCGATCCCAGCCTCCTTGAGCAGGAGATTGGGCGCCGGCGGGGTCTTGGTGATGAAAGTGAAGGTGCGATCGGCGAAGATCGTCACCACCACCGGGATCACCATCCCGCTCTGGCTCTGGGTCCGGGCGTTGAACTGCTTCACGAACTCCATGATGTTCACGCCGTGCGGACCCAGGGCGGTGCCCACGGGCGGCGCGGGCGTGGCCGCGCCGGCCGGGCACTGCAGCTTCACCACGGCCTGGATCTTTTTCGCCATCGCTCCCTCTGTAACGTGGGCCCGTTCAGCCGGGCCTACTGCCGCGAGTATCCGCGCGGTCGCGGATGGGCGCTGAGTCGCAGGGTCGCAGAGTCGCAGGTGATCGACCTGCGCCCCTGCGTCCCAGCGTCACTGCGCCTAATGCCCCCTCAACTGCAGATAGTCCAGCTCCACCGCCGTCGGCCGCCCGAACAGGCTCACCGACACCTTCACCTTCCCCTTGTCCGACAGCACCTCTTCCACGGTGCCGCTGAAGTCGGAGAACGGCCCCTCGGTGATCTCGACCACCTGCCCCACCATGAACGGGATCTCTTCCTTCGGCTCGGTCTCGGTGACCGCCTCGGCGATGCCGAGCAACCGGTTCACCTCGTCCTGACGCAGCGGCTGCGGCAGCTTGCCGGTGCCGACGAACTTGATCACGCCCTGGATGCTGTTCACCACGTGGAGCGCCTCCTGACTCATCCCCATTTCCACCAGGACGTAGCCCGGGTACAGCTTGCGCTCGACGTTGACCTTCTTGCCGTTCTTGATCTCGATCACGTCCTGCACCGGCACCAGCGCCTGGCGGATCAGCTTCTGCTCCGCCGGCCGGGGATCGTCCTCGATCCGCTTCTGCAGGAGGTTCCGGACCTTGTTCTCGTGGCCCGCCGTGGTCTGGATCGCGTACCAGCGGTATTCCATAGCCTCACCGCGCGAGCCGCGCGACCCCTTCCACCAGAATGAGCTGCAGCACCCAGTCGAGCAGTCCGATGGCGACGCCCAGCAGCAGCGCCAGGATGATGATCATCCGGGTGGCCTTGATCAGCTCGTCCCGGGTCGGCCAGGTCACCTTCCGCATTTCCTCGCGGACGGCGACCAGGAAGCCGCGAGTCTGCCCGACCCAGCCGGTCACCCGGTTGCCGGTCGGCGCCACCTGGACTCGCTCCATGGCTACTTCGACTCCTTGTGCATCCGGTGCGTGTCGCAGCGGGGGCAGTACTTGCGCCGCTCGACCCGCTCGGGGTGCTTGCGCTTGTTCTTGTCCGCGAAAAAGTTGCGGCTCTTACACTCGGTGCATTCCAGAATGATCTTGTCGCGCGGCACGGCCTCGCCCCTTCGTTACTTGAGGATCTTGGTGACGACGCCGGCGCCCACGGTGCGGCCGCCCTCGCGGATCGCAAACCGCAGCCCCTCGTCCATCGCGATCGGCGTGATCAGCTCGATCGTCATCTGCACGTTGTCCCCCGGCATCACCATCTCC
>DATCWZ010000432.1:0-2041 GCA_036566065.1 Streptomyces sp.
GAAGGACTGCGCGGCGCCCTGGAGGAGGCACGTCACGCCCGCCGGGTCGCCGCCGCTCGGCCGGGCCGGGTCTGCGCCGCCGGGCACCAGGAACTGGCCTCGCACGTCCTGCTGCTGCCCTTCGTGCCCGACGACGTCCGGCGCGCCTTCACCGCCCGGCTGCTGGACCCGCTGCGGGAGTACGACCAGCGGCACCGGGCCGAGTTGATCCCGACGCTGGAGGCGTTCCTGGACTGCGACGGTTCCTGGACGCGCTGCGCGAGCCGACTGCACCTGCACGTCAACACGCTGCGCTACCGCGTCGGGCGAATCGAGCAGTTGACAGGACGCGAGCTCTCCCGCCTTGAGGACAAGCTCGATTTCTTCCTCGCCCTGCGTATGAGCTGACCTCCGGGGCATGCGACAACCCCGTACGGGTACCGCTCGACTCCGGTCGATTGTGAAATATTTCACCTGACATTGCTCAGACCCCTTGGCCCGGCGTGCCATTCCGTGTTCAGATGCGGCCGTACTCGACAGCACAATGGCGCGCTCGGGGAGGGCAATGTGGCGCATACCGCCATGTCTGGTTCCGGAACGACAGCAGATGACGATCCTCCGCTCCAGACAGCGGTATGGCGACTGCGATCACGGGCTTGCTGGACGGACGCGGCCGCCCTGCTCGAACCGGACGCGGCCACCGACCCCGCCGCCGCGCTCCAGCGGACGGATCTGCTGACCGAGCGGTGTCTCTATACGGGCAAGGGCTGGACCGACGCCGATGACGCACTGCGCACAGCCGAGGCCCTCGCCCACGACAAGGCCGAGCGGGGCGCGGCGGCCTGTGCCCGCGGCCATCTCGCCTACGCGTCGACGCTGCTGAAGGTGCGCGACCGGGCCGACGAGGCACGGGTGGCGCTGAGCAGGGCCGCGGCCCTGCTGGCACCGGGGGCCGCGGCCCGTCCGCTGCTCGACTACCGGCGGGGGCTGATCGCCCAGAACATCGCGGGCTCACCGGAGTCCGCCCGTGCCGCCTTCCGCAGGGCCCACGCGGGTGCCACCGCCCAGGGTGACGAACTGCTGCTCTCCTTCACCTGGCGCCATCTGGCCGCGCTCGCCATGCTCGACGGCGAGCTCGCCGAGGCCCGGCAGGGCTTCGCGGAGTCGCTGCGGATCAGGGAGGAGATGGGCTATCTCGTGGGTACGGCGCCCGCGCTGATCTCGCTCGCGGACGTCGAGACGGAACCGGCGGCGGGTCGGCTGCGGGCCGAGGCGGGGCGGCTCTTCCGGCTGCTCGGCGGCGTACCGACGTGGCTGGCCCCACGCCTGGAGCCTGTCATCCCGACTGCGGCAGGGGCGAGCTGACGCGTCAGTGGTCGGCGCCCGCGAAGTGTTCGCCGACGAGCGAACGCACCGCGGTGAGGTCGCGGGCGGCGAGAGCGTCCAGCAGGGCGGTGTGCTGCGAGGCGTCCGCCGGCAGGGCGGCACGGCGGGCGGCGGGGCTGCCGTCCAGGGGCCACTGGGAGCGCCTGTGCAGATCGTCGGCGACGGTCACGAGCTGCTCGTTGCCGGAGAGCGCGAGCACGGCCCGGTGGAAGGCCCGGTCGGTCTCCGCGTACCGCGCCAGGTCACCGGCCGCGGCCGCCTCGACCGTGGCATCGGCCAGCGGACGCAGCACGCTCCAGTGGCCCGCCGGTACGGTGCGGGCCAGCCGCAGCACGACGGGGACCTCCAGCAGGGCACGTACCTCCGCCAGCTCGGCCAGCTCGCGCGGCCCGCGCTCGCTGACCCGGAAGCCCCGGTTGGGTACGACCTCGACGGCGCCCTCGGCGGCCAGTTGCTGCATGGCCTCGCGCACCGGTGTCGCGGACACCCCGAAGCGGGCGCCGAGCGCGGGCGCGGAGTAGACCTGCCCGGGGACCAGCTCGCCGCCGGCGAGCGACGCGCGCAGGGCGTCCAGGACCTGGCCCCGGACGGAGTAGCGCTGCACGACCCGGGGAGCGGGAGGCTCGCTGTGGGTGTGCTCGCCGCGTGCCTGTCCGGGCACAGGGGCGGTCGGCGG
>DATCWZ010000471.1:0-3583 GCA_036566065.1 Streptomyces sp.
GGCGAACACTGCGAGGTAGAGCAGGTAGGCAAAGCCCTGCGGTGCCAGATAGTCCTGGCCCACCCAGTTGGCGAGCTGGAAGATCCATACGGCCGCCCACACCAGCCGCCAGTCCTCGCTGAAGGTGCGGTAGATGAGGACCAGCACCGGCATCATCAGCAGGCCGAAGACGATGGGCGCCCAGTTGAGATAGGCCGCGGCGCTGTGGACACCGAAGACGCGGACGAGGCCGCCGTTGAGCGTGAAGAAACCGGGCCACTGGTCGTAGGCCGACATATTGCCGGACAGGCTCTCGTCGGGGCGGAGTGCGCCGTTGGCCAGCATGTGAGTGATGACGGCGTCGTGCTTCGACGCCCACGGATAGCGCACGGAGTCGTACAGCACGGCCGGGACACCCTTGAGCGCCATCAGCAGCGCGGCGCAATAGAGCGCGGGCCACCAGGGGGCGGTACCGGCACGGCGCAGGCCGACCACGAACCCTGCGGTCAGGACGAGCAGAGACAGGTAGTAGGTAACAGGGAGCCGGTCCAGGAGGCCGTACTCGCCCATCGAGCGGAATCCGATGTGCGGCAGCGCGTAGATCCACAGGGCGGCTGCCAGGAGTAATGCCAGCCAGGTGACCAGCGATTGCGGTCTCAGCGCCGCCGACACGGCGGCCCGGAGGGCAGGACCGGCCCGAAGCCGCTGCTGCTCTTGTTCCTGTGCGTGACCTTTGGCGTGCCCTTTCGCCTGTTCCCGGTCGTCTTGCTCACCCGCGACCGGCGCGGGCACATGGTGCTGCACTGTGCGACTCCCCCCATGAATGTGATCACTTTTGTCCGTGGCACTGCGGGCTGCCTCAGCCGGCGAAGACCCGTCCCCGCACCACCGCCCGGGTCCTCCTGTACAGCCGCCACCCCACCGTCGGCAGCGAGTCGGGGAACGGCGCCACGGGCGCCCCGCCCCCGGCCATCCAGGCCTCGACATCGCGCACCGTATGACCCCGCCGCAGGATCAGCCGGGCGATCCGGAATGACTCGTCCCGCGACGAGCTCAGCGCGTGCCGTACCGCCGCCGCGCTCACATACCCGGCGGCACGTGCCGCGCGGCGTACAGCAGGGCTGTTGTATCCGTGCGGATACGCGAGATGGGTGACCTCGTGCCGCAGAACGTTCTCCAACACCGCCTTGGACTCCGTCAGTTCGCGCCGCACACTGGCCCCGGACAACGTGTCCAGTTGGGCATGGGTGACGGTGTGACTGCCTATCTCCACCCCGTACTGCTCCAGCAATGGCGCCTGCGTCAGGCTCATCATCGGCGCGGGCGGCAGCAGACTGCCGCTCCCCGGGGCCAACGCCCCGGTGGTGAGGTAGGCGGTCGCGGGTATCGACCGCCCGGCGAGCGCCTCGGCAGTGGGTCCGGGCAGATCGGCGAAACCGTCATCGAAGGTGAGGACGACGGGACGCTCGGGCAGCGGCCCGCGCCCCGCCAGATGGTCGACGAGGGCACTGATCGGCACCGGGGTCCGCCCGCTGTCGACGATCGCGTCAAGCTGCGAGGCGAACGCGCCCGGCGTCACAGTGAACTCGGCGATCCAGCCCGGCGGCTCCTCCATCACCGCGTGGTAGAGCAGCACCGGTATCCGCGACGCACCCGCTCCAACGGATCGCGGAGTGGTCATCTCTCCTCCCAGGGACGTGCGTCGGCGCGGAAGCGGCGGCCGCGGGCCCTCAGATACCCGACCGGGCCGTACAGCATGCCGCGCCGCTCCAGCCGGGACAGATGCCGCGGCCACGGGTAGCTGTACGAGCCGTGCGCCCCGGGAACACCACCGCCCGCGCCGTCCGTGGTGCGGGACGCCGTCATGGTGCGGGCGTGCGCGAGGCCGCGCGGCAGCCGGGCGAGCAGGGCCGGCAGCAGACCCGGCCGGTGTATCAGCAGCGCGGTGAGGCAGGCGGTGAGCCCGGCACCGTACCCGTACGCCTGTCGGCACAGGTCCTCCCAGCGCTCCCGGTGGTGATGCCAGACGATCGCCTCGGGGGTGTACAGCAGCGGATGGCCGTCAGCGAGGATCCGTACGAACGCATACAGGTCGTCGCCGCCCTTGGCGTGCGTGCCGGTCCCGGTGGCTGGATCGAAGCCGCCGACGGCCCGCAACGGCCCAGCTCGGAACGCCATGTTGGCGCCCGAACCGAATCGTCCGGCGGTGAACGGGAACAGCGGCTCGTCGGCCGGCGGGTGTGCCGGGTCGTAGCGGCGCGGGGAGAAGCCCTTGGCGAAGCCGCCGTGGCTCTCCAGCAGGATCTGCGCCGGGGTACCCAGCCGGGCGGGCAGGATCAGCCCGGTGACACAGCCGAGCCGCGGGTCTGCGCCGAACGGTGCGGTCAGGGCTGTCAGCCAGTGCGGATCGGCGATGACGTCGTCGTCGGTGAACACCAGGATGTCCGCTTCGGCCACGGCGATGCCCCGGTTGTGCGCGGCGGCCAGCCCGGGCACGGGCTCCCGGACGTAACGCACACCCCGGTCCGCGTACCGGACCGCGACGAGATCACGGGTGGCGGCGGTGGCAGGGGCGTTGTCGACGATGACGATCTCGAAGTCCGGGTGGTCCTGCCCGAGCAACGAATCAAGCGCCCGCACCAACTGTTCAGGCCGCTCCCGTGTCGCCACGATGACAGAGACCCGAAGCGGGACGGCCCTCCGCCCGGCAGAGTCTTGGCCGGCACCGCCGCCCTGACCCGTAGCACCCCGCCCGAGAGGCTCGAGTTCGTCCACCGCTTGCTTGGCGAGAACCGCGGCCGGATCGTCACCCGCCCGCACCCGGCCGACGATCGTCCCGACCGGGCGCCCGCGCAGCCGTACGAGTGCGAAGATCCGCTGGTCCTCACCATGGTCCCGGGCCAAAGGGCCCAGGGCCGGACCGCCGGGTACCGGGCCGATGCGAACACCCGAGCCGTCCGGCGCGTCGAGTTCCAACTCGGCCACGGCCGTCCCCGCGAGGCCGCCGAGGTCGGGCACCTGCGGTAAGGCCTGAGCCCATCGAGTACCTGAACGGGCTTGCGGATGCCCCAGTCCTGGTACGCCACCCGGCACTCGCGCACGATTTCGCCACCGCGCCCAGCTTCGTGCCCACTCTCGTACCTTGTCCCACATACGGTCCCCCCGTCATGACACACGTCCCTCAACACCGCGCCTTGCCGCGCACCGCACCCCTCACTGAGGTCATCACCGCCTGTCCCCCGCACTCCCCCTACGTCCCCCGTAGCCGGCCCGCCCGTTCCAGTCCGCGCTGGGCCAGGCGCGCCAGCCGGGGCCTGCTCCGTACGAAACTGTGCGCCCTGCGCGACGGCTCATGGCCGAGCCATTGCAGCGCCGCGCCCGGTCCCGGCCGCACCGAGGCGCCCTCGTACACCGTCAACTCCCCCGTTTTCAGCGCGTCCTTGTACTCGGCCGCCCCGCGCCCCATGTCGAGCATCCCGATACCGTCGTCCGCTGCCGCCTGCGCCATCCGCAGATGCAGGATCAGCCCGGGCGAGAACTTCGCGAACGCGGGATCGTACGCCGGGAACCAGCACGAGAGCATGGTCCGCGAGCGCAGCCCGAA
>DATCWZ010000687.1:0-5940 GCA_036566065.1 Streptomyces sp.
CGCAGCCTGCGCCGCGAGATGCAGATCATCTTCCAGGACCCGTACGCGTCGCTCAACCCGCGCATGACGGTGGGTGGCATCCTGGAGGAACCGCTGATCGTGCACGGCGTCGGCAATGCGATGGAGCGGCGCGCGCGGGTCAACCGGCTGCTCGATCTGGTCGGCCTGGCTTCCTACCACGCCGGGCGCTACCCGCATGAATTCTCCGGCGGCCAGCGCCAGCGCATCGGCATCGCCCGCGCGCTGGCCCTGAAGCCGAAGCTCGTCGTCGCGGACGAGCCGGTCTCGGCGCTGGACGTGTCGATCCAGGCGCAGGTGGTCAACCTGATGGACGACCTCCAGAGCGAGCTCGGCCTCACGTACATGATCATCGCGCACGACCTCTCGGTCATCCGCCATGTCTCGGACCGGATCGCGGTCATGTACCTCGGCAAGGTCGTGGAGCTGGCCGACCGCAAGTCGCTGTACGAGGCGCCCATGCACCCGTACACGAACGCGCTGATGTCCGCCGTGCCGGTGCCGGACCCGCGGCGGCGCGGCCAGAAGAGCGAGCGCATCCTGCTCAAGGGCGACGTGCCGTCGCCGATCTCGCCGCCCACCGGCTGCCGGTTCCACACCCGGTGCTGGAAGGCGACGCAGATCTGCGCGACGACGGAGCCGCCGCTGCTCCGGCTGAAGTCCGGGCACCAGGTGGCCTGCCACCACCCGGAGAACGGTGAGGACCAGGCCCCCGGCGACGCGCCGCTGCCCGCTTCGGCGGACGACGTCGAGGTCATCGCGGTGAAGGCGGCCGCGAAGGCGGAGCCGGCGCCGAAGGTGCCTGCCCAGTCGACCCCGAAGGCGGCGGAGGCCAAGGCCGAGAACGCGGCGAAGGTGGAGCCGGACAAGGCACCTGCGGAGTCGGCCGCGACGGCCGAGGAGGCCGCCAAGGTGGAGGCCCCGAAGTCCACCGAGCCGGCGGAGGCTGAACCGGCCGAGGCGGCTGAGGCCGAGGCCCCGGAGGCCGCCAAGGCGGCGAAGGCGGAGGCCAAGGCCGAGCCGACGAAGACTGAACCGGCGAAGGCTGAGGAGGCCGCTGAGGCCGAGGCCCCGAAGGCCGAGGCGGACAAGGCGCCCGCCCAGGTGGCCGCGAAGGCAGCGAAGCCCACCAAGGCGGAGGCTCCGAAGGCCGAGTCGGCGAAGGCTGAACCGGCGAAGGCGGCTGAGGCCGAGGCCACGAAGGCTGCGGAACCGGCGGCTGCGGAGTCCGACAAGGCGCCCGCCCAGGCGCCCGCCGACTCGGCGGATGATGCCGAGGCCGCGATCCCGGATGCGGACGCCGCTACCGACGGCGACACCGCCACTGCCACCGGCACCGACGCGGAGGACAACCCGAAGAAGTAGTACCGGCACAATTGTCCGGTGCTCAACGAACTCTTCACCCCCTCCGTCCAGCATGCGCTCGATATCGTCGGGATCTTCGTCTTCGCGATCTCGGGCGCACTGCTCGCCGTACGCAAGAACTTCGATGTCTTCGGCATCGCGGTCCTCGCCGAGGTGACAGCGCTGGGCGGGGGGATTTTCCGTGATGTGATCATCGGGGCGATTCCGCCCGCCGCCTTCACGGACCTCGGCTACTTCCTCACTCCGCTGCTCGCCGCCGGGCTGGTCTTCTTCCTCCACCCGCACGTCCAGCGGATCCAGGTCGGCGTCAACGTGTTCGACGCGGCCGGGCTGGGCCTCTTCTGCGTGGCCGGGACGGTCAAGGCGTACGCCTACGGCCTCGGCCTCACCTCGTCCGCCGCCCTGGGCCTCGCCACCGCGGTCGGCGGCGGCGTCCTGCGCGACGTACTCGCCAACGAGGTGCCGTCGCTGCTGCGCTGGGACCGCGACCTGTACGCCGTGCCCGCGATCGTCGGCGCCGCGCTGGCCGTCCTGTGCATCCGCTTCGACGCTCTGAACGCACTGACCAGCGGCCTCGCGGCCCTGACCGCGTTCGTGCTGCGACTGCTGGCCATGCGCTACCACTGGCGGGCCCCCCGTGCCTACAACCGGCGCTCCGCCATGACGGAGGAGACATGAGAGAAAAAGCTACCGCTCAGTAACCCACTCGGTGTAGCGTGCATTCCATGGCACAGGCAGCAGCGCAGCCCGCGGAATCCATGCGGGCGGGCATCGGCAACAGTGAATTCGACCGCGACACCGCCGTCACCCTCCGCGAGCCGTGTGTGTACGACGCGGAGCTCTCCGCCGGCTGGACGATCATTCACGCCGTCAACGGCGGCTATCTGCTGGCCATACTCGGGCGGGCGCTGAGCGACGCGCTGCCGCACACCGACCCCTTCTCGGTCTCAGCGCACTACCTCACCGCGTCGGCCCCGGGTCCCGCCGTGATCCGTACCCAGGTCGTCCGCACCGGCCGCACGCTGTCCACGGGCGAGGCGGCCTTGTTCCAGTACGCGGAGGACGGCTCCGAGATCGAGCGCATCCGGGTGCTGGCCACGTACGGTGATCTGGACGGCCTCACCGGCGACATCCGTACGACGGCCGAGGTGCCCGCCATTCCGCCACTGGAGCAGTGCCTGGGGCCGAGCGACAACCCGGCCCCGATCCCCGGCAGTTCGGCCATCACCGAGCGCCTCGACATCAAACTCGACCCCGCGACCACCGGCTGGGCCGTCGGGGCCCCGTCCGGCAAGGGCGAGATGCGCGGCTGGTTCGGGCTGGCCGACGGGCGTGACCCGGACCCGCTGTCGCTACTGCTGGCGGTCGACGCGCTGCCGCCGACCGCGTTCGAACTGGGGCTGAAGGGCTGGACGCCCACCGTCGAGCTCACGGTCCACATCCGCTGCCGTCCGGCTCCCGGCCCGCTGCGCATCTCCATCACCACCCGCAACCTGGCGGGCGGTTTCCTGGAGGAGGACGCGGATGTCTGGGACAGCGCGGACCGCCTGGTGGCCCAGTCCCGCCAGTTGGCGAAGGCGCCGCGCGGCTGAGGCGGTCTGTGGGCCTGGGAGGCGGTTCTAAGTACCTGGCGCGTCCAGCCAGTGCGTTCTGCCGAGCGTGATGAGCCGCAGGCGGCGGCGTGCCGTGCGGACGACCTCCGGTTCGCCGCCGGGACCGGCATCCAGCAGGGCCGACGCGGTGAGCACCATGTGGTCGACGTACAGGCCGCCGAGCATCAGCAGATCGTCCCGGGTCCAGCCCGCCGACCCGGGCTCCGCGGCGAGCGCGTCCGCTACCTCCTCGGCGAACCGGGCCAGTTGGGCGGCGATGGCCTCGCGGACCGGGGCCACGCCACCGTGCTGCTCACGGGCGATGAAGCGGAAGTGGGCCGGCTGGGCGGCCACATGGCGCGCTATCAGGTCCACGCTGCGGTCCAGCCGCTCCTCGCTGTCGCCCGTTTCGGCGAGGATCGCGGCGATCATGCCGTGCAGGCTGCCGAGTGTCTCGTCCACGAGCGCCACACCCAGCTCCGCCGTGCCCTCGAAGTGGCGGTAGAAGGCGGTCGGTGCCACTCCCACCGCACGCGTCACCTCGCGCAGCCCCAGGCTGCTCAGGCTCTGGTTCTCCAGCAGCAGGAGCGCCGCGTCCAGGAGAGCCTGACGCGTTTTCATCTTCTGGGCGCGGCGGATGCCGACGATGTGACTCATGCCATTGAGTAAACAACCGTTCTCCGACTCCTGGAAGACATGCCGGGCCTAGACTGGTCAGTCAGTGAACAGCCGTACTCCCAAGGTGCGAAAGGAAATCCGGCCATGTTCGTCCTCGTCGCCGCCATGCTCCTGCTGGGGCTCCTGCTCGGGACCGTCGCCCACATCCCGCCGCACCAGGCCCTGCTCGCGGCCTCGCTGATCGGCGGCTGGCTGGCCGTGTTCGCCGTCCGCGAGCGCCTCGGCCGCCGGACCCGGTGACCGTCGCGCCAGGCACCCGACCCCGTCCCCCCGCACCGGATCCGAAGGAGCCCGCACCATGACTCTCACCGCCCCGCGCTACGGCCGCACGCCCGGTACGCGGGAGGCCGACGGACTGGCCGTCGCCTCCTTCGTACTCGGCCTGACCGGCCTCCTCGTCATGAACATCCTGCTCGGGCCGACTGCCATCGTGATGGCGCTCATCGCCCTGGCCCGTTCCACCACCCGCCGCGGCCGGGCCCTGCTGGGACTGGCGCTCGGCGTCGCCGACCTCGCCGTACTCGCGGCGCTGGTCACCGCGAGCGGCACCGTCTCCTGGAGCTTCGGCGGCTGAACGAGGCACCCGCGGCGCGCCCGGAACCCGATGCGCCCGGCATGCGCCCCTCGCGGGCCTCGTAGAATCGAGCCCACCATGGCTTACCTCGACCACGCCGCGACCACCCCGATGCTTCCGGAGGCGATCGCGGCGATGACCGCCCAGCTCGCCGCGACCGGCAACGCGTCCTCACTGCACGCGGCCGGGCGCCGGGCGCGCCGTACCGTCGAGGAGTCCAGAGAGACCCTCGCCGACGCCCTCGGGGCACGCCCCAGCGAGGTGGTCCTCACCTCCGGCGGCACCGAGGCCGACAATCTCGCGGTGAAGGGCCTCTTCTGGGCCCGCCGTGCCGCCGACCCCCTGCGCACCCGCGTCCTCGCCAGCCCCGTGGAACACCACGCGGTGCTGGACGCCGTCCACTGGCTCGCGGAACACGAGGGCGCGACCGTCGAGTACCTCCCGGTCGACTCGTACGGCCGTGTGCACCCCGAGGCACTGCGCGAGGCGCTCCTGCGCAACCCCGCCGACGTCGCCCTGATCACCGTGATGTGGGCCAACAACGAGATCGGCACCGTCATGCCGATACGTGAGCTGGCCGAGGTCGCCCGCGAGTTCGACGTCCCGATGCATGCCGACGCGGTACAGGCGTTCGGACAGTTGGACGTGGACTTCGCCCGGTCGGGGCTGGCCGCGATGACCGTCAGCGCCCACAAGATCGGCGGCCCGTTCGGCATCGGCGCGCTGCTGCTGGGCCGCGACTACACCCCCGTACCGGTGCTGCACGGCGGCGGCCAGGAGCGCCGGGTGCGCTCCGGCACCCTGGACGTGCCCGCGGTCGCCTCGTTCGCCGTCGCCGGGCGGATGGCCGCCGAGGGGTACGAGGACTTCGCGCGGGACACGGGCGCGCTGCGTGACGACCTGGTCGCCGCCGTGCGCGAGGCCGTCCCGGACGCCATCCTCGGCGGCGACCCCGCGCCGGGCGGCCGGCTGCCCGCCAATGCCCACTTCACGTTCCCCGGCTGCGAGGGTGATTCCCTTCTGCTGCTGCTGGACGCCCAGGGCATCGAATGCTCCACCGGGTCCGCGTGCACGGCCGGGATCGCCCAGCCCAGCCATGTCCTGCTGGCCACCGGCACCGATCCCGACCTGGCCCGCGGCACCCTGCGCTTCTCGCTCGGCCACACGTCGACCAAGCAGGACATCGAGGACGTGGCCCGGGCGATCGGCCCTGCCGTCGAACGCGCCAGGACAGCCGGCCTCAGCTAAGGCCTCCCGTTCGCCGCCTTCGCCGCCGCCACGAGTCTCATATAGCGCTTCCAGTCCCAATGCGGCCCCGGATCGGTGTGATCGGCGCCCGGCACCTCCACGTGCCCCACGATGTGCCCGCGGTCCACCGGAATCCCGTACCGCCCGCATATCGCGGCGGTCAGCCGCGCCGACGACTCGTACATCGCCGTCGTGAAGTCCTGCGGCCGGTCCACGAAGCCCTCGTGCTCGATGCCGACGCTGCGCTCGTTGTACGAGCGGTTGCCCGCGTGGAACGCCACATCCAGCTCACGGATCATCTGCGCCACATGGCCGTCCTTACCCACCACGTAGTGCGCGGCGGCGCGGTGCGCAGGGTCCTGGAAGACCCGGACCGCACTGCGGAAACTGCCCTGGGTGACATGGATGACCACCCGGTCGATGTCATAGTCGTCGGGGCGGTCCGCCCCGACGACTATGACATCG
>DATCWZ010000597.1:0-3127 GCA_036566065.1 Streptomyces sp.
GTACCTGCCGTTCCTCGCCACCACCAAGGTGCTGATGGGCGCGGTGCGCGCCGGGGTCGGCCGGGAGGTCGCGCACGAGGCCATCAAGGAGCACGCGGTCGCCTCGGCCCTGGCCATGCGCGAGAAGGGCGCCGAGCGCAATGAGCTGCTGGACAAGCTGGCCGCCGACGAGCGTATCCCGTTGGACCGCGGCCAGTTGGACGCGCTGATGGCCGACAAGCTGTCCTTCACGGGTGCGGCGGGCGGCCAGGTCTCCGCACTGGTGGCGCGCATCGAGGAGCTCACCAAGCAGCACCCCGAGGCCGCCGCCTACACCCCCAACTCCATCCTCTGACGCCGACGTGGCGGCTCAGTTGCGGGAAGGCGTCGGCTGCTGAACTCCGCCCCGGGTATCGGCCGGTGGTTCAGGGCGGGTCCAGTGATGTGATCAGGATGCTCAACTCACAGCCCGGGCCGTCCTTCTCCAGGCAGAGGCCCAGCGCGATCCACCGGTCGTCGACCCGCCAGAGTTGGAGATACTCGTGGCTCGCGACCTGGCCCGCCCAGGGCTCGGGTATCACCTCACCGGCCAGCACCCGCTCCTGAGCACTCCACAGGCTGACCATCTGCGGCTCGCCCCAGCGTGAGCCGAGCAGGGTGAGCAGCGCGTCGTGCTCCGCGAGGCACTGGGCGCGGTGTTCCAGACGCTCTGCCTCGTCCACGGACCCGTCGTCGGACGCGTCGTCGGCGTACAGGAACACCGTGTGGTAGCCGGGCCCGCTGACTCCCGAACCCGACGGGACGCGCTCGGCGGGGAATTCCCGGGTGCGCATCTCGTCTATGAGGCGGAGATGGTGTGCGGTGGTCATGCCGTCAGTAAACCGTTCCGCGCTGACAGATGGTGAGCCGCCCGTACCGCGGACCCGTACAGGTCACCGCTCGATACCGGCTTCCGGCGCCTGTCGCCGCGCTCGCGCCCAGCGGGTACGATCCGGCTGACGCGCGCGCGACCTGGGAGGACACACCGTGGCCCGGCTGACCGGTGGGGACCCGTCGCTGCTGCGGCGGATCAATTCGGCGGTGGTGCTGCACGCCCTCAGGGAAGCCGGATCGCCGACACTCACCGACCTGACCCGGATCACGGGTCTGTCCCGGCCCACGGTCGAGGGGGTCGTGGAGGGGCTCTTCGAGGCGGGACTCGTTGTCGAGGTGCTGCCCGACGAGAGCGAGACGCGCAGGCAGGGGCGGCCGGCCCGGCGGTTCCGGTTCCGGGCCGAGGCCGGACATCTGCTGGGCATCGAGATCGGCCCGCACCGGGTTTCCGCGCTGCTGTCCGGGCTGGACGGCCGGATCGTCGGCGCCGGATCGCGGGACGTGCCGGAGAGCGCCTGTGCGGACGACAGGCTCAACCAGGTCAGGGCCGTGATCGCCGATGTGCTGCGGCGTTCCGGGGTGGCGCGCAGCAGTCTGCGCGCGGTCGGGGTGGGCAGCCCCGGCATCGTGGAGGCCGATGGCACGGTGCGGCTGGGTACGGCGCTGCCGGACTGGACCGGGCTGGCGCTCGGTAACCGGCTGCGGCGTTCCTTCCGCTGCCCCGTACTCGTGGAGAACGACGCCAACGCCGCGGCGATGGCCGAGCACTGGAAGGGCGCGGCGACCGAGTCCGACGACATCGTCTTCGTCCTGGCGGGCCTTAGCCCGGGTGCGGGGTCGCTGATCGGCGGGCGGCTGCACCGGGGTTACGGCGGGGCGGCCGGAGAGATCGGGGCGCTGCACCTGCTCGGCAGGGACGTCACGCCGGAGCATCTGCTCTCGACGACGGACACACCGCTGGACCCGCTGGACGAGCACGCGGTCGCCGCCGTCTTCGCGAAGGCCCGTGACGGGGACCTGCGAGCGCGGGCCGCCGTCGAACGGTTTATCCAGCGGCTGGTGCACGACGTGGCCGCCCTGGTCCTCGCGCTCGACCCGGAGCTTGTGGTGATCGGCGGCTGGGCGGCGGGGCTGGACGGGGTGCTGGAACCGCTCCGCGGTGAGCTGGCCCGCTACTGTCTGCGTCCGCCCCGGGTCGCGCTGTCGATGCTGGGCGAGGCCGCTGTCGCCACGGGCGCCCTGCGGCTGGCGCTGGACCATGTCGAGGAGGAGCTCTTCGCGGTCGAGGGGACGACGACGGCCCGCCGCTGATGTGCGGCGGGCCGTCGGGCCGTGCGTGACGGTCAGGACGCCCGGCGCTCTCGGGGGGCGTCGCTGATCTCCAGGGCGCCGGTCTCCCCGAAGGTGAGCCGGCAGGTGTCGGCGCGGTAGGTCGCGACGGAGACCGCCACGATCCCGGCGGCGCCGAAGTAGCGGGTGGTGACCACGAGGACGGGGGCGCCCGGCAGCCGGTCGAGCTCCCGCGCGTCGTCCGCGCGGGCGGAGCCGAGCTCCACCGAGCGGTCCTGGCCGTCGAGGCTCATCCGGTGCAGCTCACGCAGGACGCTCCTGGCCCTGGCAGGGCCGGACGGGGCGTCGATCGCGGAGAGTTCGGGCACGGACGACGACGGTACGTAGAGGAGTTCCGCCGCCACCGCCTGGCCGTGGGCGAGGCGGATCCGGCGTACGACGTGGACGGGTTCGTCGCCGTCGCCCTCAAGCATGGCGGCCACCGCGCCCGGAGCGGCCGAGGTGACGCAGTCGACGGGCTGCCAGGCCTCCTCCTTGCCCCCGCTCGTCCAGTCCTGCTGCACGGCGACGCCGACACGCGGCGGGGCGACGGTCGTTCCCACGCCCCGGCGGCGCTGCAGTCTGCCCTCGAGTTCGAGCTGCTCAAGGGCCTGGCGGAGCGTCGCCCTGGCGACGCCGAACCGGGCGGCGAGGTCACGCTCGTTGGGCAGGATCTCCCCCACCACGAAGTCCGAGTCGAGTGCCTCACTGAGCACGGTCTTGAGGTGCCAGTACTTCGGCTCCTGTACCGATTCCAGCTGCGTGGTCCCCACCCTGTCCTCCGCAATCACCCGGCGGCTTTTCCGCGACGTTATTTATTAAAGGTTCTTGTCTTATACCGGACCTTAGGACCGCACCCGGACTTGGTCAAGACCAATCAATGGGTCGCGCGCGGTGACAGCACACAGCACCGGCGTGGCCGCGGCCACGCCGGTGCTGTGTGCTG
>DATCWZ010000647.1:0-6115 GCA_036566065.1 Streptomyces sp.
CCCGCTCGGGACCGCGCGGGGGCAGAGCCAGCGCGTCCGCACGCTGGTGCCGCCAGGCCGAGCGGACGGCCCGCAGCCCCGCCGCCGAACCGAGCATCTTCATCGAGCGCACCAGGTCAAGACCGTTCATGCAGCTCACCCTGCCACTCGCCGGGACCGGACCAGGACACGTCCGGCCGCCGTTCACCCGGCGCCGGACCACATATCCGGACACGCAACCATGGACGGGTGGGCCCTGGTGCGACATACGATCACGTGGCATCGTCCGTAATGCCGCTCACGCGCACACCCCAGCACGTGCGCGCGAACACACGCACACCCCGCGTACCCGTTTGACGTCCAGGAGTCGCCCCATGACCGCAGCAGCCAACGAAGCACCCCTCTGGGAGCCGGGCCCCGACCGCATCGCGGCCGCGGCCATCACCCGTTTTCAGAGCTGGGCGGCCGAGCGGTACGGAGCGCCCGCCGACGGCGGCTACGCGGCACTGCACCGCTGGTCGGTCGACGACCTGGACGCCTTCTGGCGGGCCGTCGCCGACTGGTTCGACGTGCGGTTCTCCACTCCGTACGACACCGTCATCGGCGACCCTGCCATGCCCGGGGCCCAGTGGTTCCCCGGCGCCACCCTCAACTACGCCGAGCACGCCCTGCGCACCGCCGAGGACCCCCTGAGAGCGGACTCCCCGGCCCTGCTCCACCTCGACGAGACGCACACCCAGGCCCCGACGAGCTGGAAGGAACTGCGCCGCCAGGTCGGCTCGCTCGCCGCGGAACTCCGCGCCCTCGGCGTCACCCCCGGCGACCGTGTCAGCGGCTACCTCCCCAACATCCCGCAGGCGGTCGTCGCCTTCCTCGCCGCCGCCACCGTCGGCGCCGTCTGGACATCCTGCGCCCCCGACTTCGGCGCCCGCAGCGTCCTCGACCGCTTCCAGCAGGTCGAACCCGTCGTCCTGTTCACCGTCGACGGCTACCGCTACGGCGGCAAGGAACACAACCGCACCGAAACCGTCGCCGAACTCCGCCGCGAACTGCCCACCCTGCGCGCCGTCGTCCACATCCCGCTCCTGGACACACCCACGCCCGAAGGCGCCCTCGAATGGTCCGCCCTCACCAGTGCCGACATCGAACCGGTCTTCGAGCAGGTCCCCTTCGACCACCCGCTCTGGGTGCTGTACTCCTCCGGTACCACCGGGCTCCCCAAGGCCATTGTCCAGTCGCAGGGCGGCATCCTGCTGGAGCACTTCAAGCAGATCGGCCTGCACTGCGACCTCGGGCCCGACGACCGCTTCTTCTGGTACACCTCCACCGGCTGGATGATGTGGAACTTCCTCGTCTCCGGCCTGCTCACCGGCACCACGATCGTGCTGTACGACGGAAGCGCGGGCTACCCCGACATCAGCGCCCAGTGGCGCGTCGCCGAACAGACGGGCGCGACCCTCTTCGGCACCTCCGCCGCGTACGTCATGGCCTGCCGCAAGGCGGACATCCACCCGGGCCGGGACCTCGACCTCTCACGCGTCCAGTGCGTGGCCACCACCGGCTCCCCCCTGCCGCCCGACGGCTTCCGCTGGCTCCACGACGAGGTCGCCGAGGACCTGTGGACCGCGTCGGTCAGCGGCGGTACCGACGTCTGCAGTTGCTTCGTCGGTGCCGTCCCCACCCTGCCCGTTTACATCGGTGAACTGCAGGCCCCCTGCCTCGGCACCGACCTCCAGTCCTGGGACTCCGAGGGCAAGCCGCTCACCGGCGAGGTCGGCGAACTCGTCGTCACCAAGCCGATGCCCTCCATGCCGGTCCGCTTCTGGAACGACCCCGACAACAGCCGCTACCACGACAGCTACTTCGGCGTGTACCCCGGCGTCTGGCGGCACGGCGACTGGATCACCCTCACCGACCGCGGCTCGGTCATCATCCACGGACGCTCCGACTCCACCCTCAACCGGCAGGGCGTACGGATGGGATCCGCCGACATCTACGAGGTCGTCGAGCGGCTCCCCGAGATCCGCGAGTCCCTCGTCATCGGCATCGAGCAGCCCGACGGGGGCTACTGGATGCCGCTCTTCGTCCACCTCGCCGAAGGCGCCACCCTCGACGACGCGCTCCGCGACAGCATCCGGAAGACCATCCGGGCGAACCTCTCCCCCCGCCATGTGCCGGACGAGGTCATCGAGGTCCCGGGCATCCCTCACACCCTCACCGGCAAGCGCATCGAGGTTCCGGTCAAGCGCCTCCTGCAGGGCACGGCCCTTGCCAAGGCGGTCAACCCGGGCTCCATCGACAACGAGGAGCTCCTCCACTTCTACGAGGAACTCGCCCGCAGCCGCCACTGACGCGTCCCGTCCGAGGCCCGTTGTCAGTCCCCCTGATTACGCTGAGTGAGCAAATGCTCAATAGCGCTCGACAGCGCATCAGGGGGACTCAATGGCTCGGACCACGAACACCATGCGACGCACGCTGCGCCGCGAAGCACCCAGCATCATCGGCCTGCTGGTCGATGCGGAGGACTTCGCGGCCATGCGGCACTACCGGAGCTTCACCTTCGACGACTACGCCGTGTATCTACGGCAGGTCGAGGGCCTGCTCAAGGCACTCGCGGCACAGGGCGTGCACACGACGGTCGCCCTCTTCGACCCGGAGGACTACGCGGAATTCTGCGCCCGGTCCTCCCTCGAACCCGACGCCCTGACGAGCCGCAGCCGCTTCACCGCCGAGATCGCGTCGTCCGGCGCCACCGTCGCGTACACCGGGCAGCCGCTCGATGTGCTGATCCCGCTGCTGGTCTCCCGGGTCGTCCGCCGGGCGACGTGGGAGTACGCGACCCTGCTCCTGGCCGGCCTCGGCGCCTGCGCGGACTGCGGACAGGACGTCGGCGGCGCCGCGTTCGACCGGGCCTCGCATCTGCTCGCGCGGATGCTGGAATCGGCGGGGCCAGGCACGCACCACATGGTCTGCAGCATCCCCACCGAGGGGGAGCAGCTCCTCGCCGTCCTCCACACCGAGCGCGGCGCACAGGGCCCCGCCCTGCTCGGATCATCGGAAGGGGCCGAGTTCGCCACCGTGCTCGCGGTGGGCGTCGCACTCGACAGCCGCGGAGGCGTGGTGGTCCGCACCTCCCGCCAGGGCGTCCCGGACCGGGTCCACGGCTGGCGCCTGCGGCGCGGCAGCCTCGTGCCGCTCACCGCGGGCGAGGTGTTCAGCGCCTACTGCACCGATGCGGACACCGGCGAACCGCTCTCCCCGGAGTCGGGCGTGGAGTACCTCGCGGGCTTCGACCTGGGCGCCGACGACCCGGAGGACCATCACTGACGGCCGAAGGGGCCCCCGGCCGGTATCTCCTACCGGCCGGGGCCCCAACAGCAGGGTGACGAGGGCCTACTCGCCCGAAAGCACCGCCTGCGCGGCGATCCGCGCCTCCGCGGCCGAGTCCGTCGCCCGCGCGGCGGACGCCGCACGCTCGCACTGGGCGAGCGTGTACTTCGCGAGCGTCGCGCGTACGTAGGGAAGCGAAGCGGCACCCATCGAGAGCGAGGTGACACCCAGACCGGTCAGCACACAGGCGAGCAGCGGGTCCGAGGCGGCCTCGCCGCAGACACCGCAGCTCTTGTCCTCGGCCCGGGCCGCGTCGGCCGCCATCGAGACGAGGTCCAGCAGAGCGGGCTGCCAGGGATCCTGCAACCGGGATACGGCCCCGACCTGACGGTCCGCGGCAAACGTGTACTGGGCCAGGTCATTCGTACCGAGCGAAAGGAACTCCACCTCGCGCAGGATCGAACGCGCCCGCAGAGCGGCCGACGGAATCTCCACCATCGCGCCGAACTTCGCCCGCAGACCCGCCTCCCGGCACGCCTCGGCGAACGCCTTGGCGTCGGCACGGTCGGCCACCATCGGGGCCATGACCTCCAGATGCACCGGAAGTCCCTCGGCCGCCTTCGCCAGGGCGGTGAGCTGAGTCCGCAGCACATCCGGGTGGTCGAGAAGGGTGCGTAGCCCGCGGACACCGAGCGCCGGGTTCGGCTCGTCCGCCGGTGTCAGGAAGTCCAGCGGCTTGTCCGCGCCCGCGTCCAGCACCCGTACCACGACACGCCCCTCGGGGAACGCCGCAAGCACCGTCCGGTACGCCTCGATCTGCTTCTCCTCGGACGGCGCCTGCTTGCTGTCGTCCAGGAACAGGAACTCCGTGCGGAACAGGCCGACGCCCTCGGCACCGGCCTCCACCGCGGCCTGCACATCACCGGGGCCGCCGATGTTGGCGAGCAGCGGCATCCTGTGCCCGTCGGACGTGGACCCAGGACCGGTCGCGGCGGACAGCGCGGCCTTGCGGGCCGCGGCGGCGCTCTCCAGTTCCGTACGCTTCTCGGCGCTCGGCTCCACGAAGATCTCGCCCGTGCTGCCGTCCACGGCGACGACCGTGCCCTCGGCCAGTTCACCGGCGCCGGGCAGCGCCACCACGGCCGGTACGCCCAGCGCCCGCGCGAGGATCGCGCTGTGGCTGGTCGGCCCGCCCTCCTCAGTGACGAAGCCCAGCACCAGGGCAGGGTCGAGGAGAGCCGTGTCGGCGGGGGCCAGGTCCCGCGCGATCAGCACGTACGGCTCGTCACTGTCCGGCACGCCGGGCATCGGCACACCCAGCAGCCGGGCCACGATGCGGTTGCGCACATCGTCGAGGTCCGCCACCCGTCCCGCCAGGTACTCCCCGGCGTTGGCGAGCAGCGCCCGGTACGAGGCGAACGCGTCGTAGACGCCGCGCTCCGCCGTACTGCCCACGGCGATGCGGCGGTCCACGTCAGCGATGAGCTCGGGGTCCTGCGCCATCATGGCCTGGGCCTCAAGCACATGCTGGGCCTCGCCGCCGGCCAGATTGCCACGCGCGATCAGATCGGCCGCCACAGCTTCCACGGCCTGGCGGGCGCGTCCCGGTTCGCGCTCCGCCTCCTCCGGGGGAACCTGCTTGGCCGGCGGCTCGAGCACCGCCGTCCCCATGTGCCGAACCTCGCCGATGGCCACACCGTGGCTGACGCCGACGCCTCGCAGCGTTGTCTGCATGTCACCCGTCTCCGATTGTGCGGTGGCCGTGCCCCCGCGTTGGATATCCGACTTGTTGCTGGCGTTACGACGCTGTCACTGCCAGCCGAACAGTGTGTCGCCGGCCTTCACATCGCCGTCCTCACGGACGTCGGAGAGGGATTCGGCCGTGGCTTCGAGCGCCACGACGGGGCAGACGGCCGACTTGCCCGCCGCCTCCACGGCGGCGGGGTCCCAGCGCACCATGCCCTGCCCGCGGGTCACGGTGTCCCCCTTGCTGACAAGGAGCTCGAAGCCCTCGCCGTTGAGCTGGACCGTGTCGATGCCGAGGTGGGTCAGTACGCCGTGTCCCTGGTCGTCCACGACGACGAAGGCGTGCGAATGGAGGGAGACGACAACGCCGTCGACCGGAGAGACCGCGACGGACGGCTCACGCACGGGGTCGATGGCCGTACCGGGACCCACCATCGCGCCGGAGAAGACAGGATCGGGAACCGCGGTGAGTCCGATGACACGGCCGGCAAGAGGGGACGTCACTGTGGTCATGGGGAGCCTCCCAGGGATGGGGCTTGGTGTGTCGCTGCCGTGGCTGATGAGGGACGGCGTACTGCTCAGCAGGGTAAGTCACATGAAGTCCCGGTTCGGCCCGAGACCTACCCGTTGACGGACCTAGGGGTGCACCCGAAACGATTTGCCTCGACTCCCGGCGGCCCTGTACTGTCGTACTCCTGCCTGGCCCGGCGCAACATTGAGTCGGGGTGGCGGCGACGATTAAGCCCTGATCCTAACCTTCCCAACCGCTTCCGCATGCCTGCGGGGCCGGTGAAGGAATGGGGAAAAGGCCTGATAGAGTCGGGACCGCTGGAAAGGGAAACGCGAAAGCGTGGAACTGGAAAGCAAGTTCGGCCGAAAATCGGAACCGAAAGGGTCTGATAGGGTCGGAAACGCAGGACCGAAGGGAAGCGCCCGGAGGGCCCGGTGATACGGGGCCGAAGGAAGCGTCCGTTCCTTGAGAACTCAACAGCGTGCCAAAAGTCAACGCCAGATATGTTGATAACCCCGGCCTGCTTCGGCAGGTTGGTGGTTCCTTTGA
>DATCWZ010000379.1:0-6485 GCA_036566065.1 Streptomyces sp.
TGCTCGGCACGGCGGCCCTGGTCAGACGCGCCCGGAAGGCGCGCCGCCGCTTCTGAGCAGCCGCCTGCACGAGCAGCAGCCGCCTGCACGCGTTATCAGCCGCGGCCCGCACTTACGTGATGTCAGTGCCGTGCGGCACGATGGGCACCATGGCACCCACCCATGATCACCCCGGCGAGCAGGCGGCCCCGGACCCCATCCGGCTGGTGGAGATCCGCGACACGCCGCTCTCCGTCGACGAGATCTACCGCGCCGTCGGCGACGACGCGGCCGGCGGCATCGCGCTCTTCGTCGGCACGGTGCGCGACCACGACGGCGGACAGGACGTCGCGGCGCTCGGCTACTCCTGCCATCCGTCCGCGCAGGACGAGCTGCGCCGGGTGGCGGAGAAGGTCGTCGCCGGGTTCCCCGTGCGGGCGCTGGCCGCCGTCCACCGGGTGGGTGAACTGAAGGTGGGCGACCTGGCGGTGGTCGTCGCCGTCTCCTGCGCCCATCGGGGTGAGGCATTCGACGCCTGCCGCAAGCTCATCGACGACCTCAAGCACGAGGTCCCGATCTGGAAACACCAGCGTTTCTCGGACGGCACGGAGGAATGGGTCGGCGCTTGCTGAGCGCAAACCGATCGGGGACGAATCAGCCCCGATTTGCGTAACCGCACCCCTGCCATGAGCGTTGGTCCTGCAGATCGATAATCTTCAGATCATCAGTTGCGGTCGCTCATGGGGTAGGGAGGTCGTAATGGCAGCACTCGCCTGGTTGCTGATTCCACTTATGGCTGCTCTCGGCGCTGCGATATGGGGAGGCTGGGCCGCCCGTAATCGCACGACAGGCGATGTATCCGAACTCGCCGGCTACGCCCGGTTCCGCCGGGCGATGGAGAAGCCGGACTCCGGTTCCGAACCGGTCTGAGGCCCCGCGCCCGCCCGCACCCCGTACGGACCGGCCCCGACGGTGCACTGACGCGCCCTTCCCGTACTGTCGTTCCATGCCACGCCGCACCGCGACGATGCTCGCATCGACCCTCATCCTCATCGCGCTGCTCTGCGCAGGCGTCTTCATTCATGTGCCGTACGCGGAGATGTCCCCCGGACCGACGGTGAATACGCTCGGCAGCGCCCGCGGCGAACCCGTGCTGCAGATCAGCGGTCATAAGACGTATCCGACATCCGGCCACCTCAATATGACGACGGTCCGCGTCACCGGCGCGGAATACGACATGAACATCGTCGAGGCCGTGTACGGCTGGCTGGCCCACGACACCGTGGTCGTACCGCACGGCACGCTCTACCCGGACGGCAAGACCGAGGAGCAGTCGACACAGGAGAACGCCGAGGAGTTCACACAGTCCCAGGAGAGCGCCAAGGTCGCCGCCCTCAAGGAACTGAACATCCCCGTGACGTCCCGCGTCGTGGTCTCCACCGTCATCAGGAACAGCCCCGCCCAGGGGAAGCTGCACGCGGGCGATCTGATCAAGGACGTCGACGGTACGCCGGTCAGGCAGCCCGCGGACGTCGCGAAGCTCGTCACCCGGCACAAGCCCGGCGAGGACACCGTCTTCACGGTCATCCCGGCCAAGGAGGCGGCGGCCGCCGAGAAGGCGGGCAGGGAGCCCGAGGGCTCCGAGAAGATCACCATCACCACGAAGAAGGCGCCGGGGGAGAAGCGGGCGATCGTCGGCATCCAGGCGGGGACCGACCACACGTTTCCGTTCGAGATCGACATCAAGCTCGCCGACGTCGGCGGCCCCAGCGCCGGGCTGATGTTCTCCCTGGGCATCATCGACAAGCTGACCCCCGGCAAGATGACCGGCGGATCGTTCGTCGCGGGCACCGGCACGATCGACGACGCGGGCAAGGTCGGCCCGATCGGCGGCATCAACATGAAGCTGGTCGGTGCGCGCGACGCCGGCGCCCGCTACTTCCTGACGCCCGACGCCAACTGCGCGGCCGCAGCCTCCGACACCCCGAGCGGCCTCACCCTGGTGCGGGTGAAGAACCTCGACGACGCCAAGAAGTCCCTGGAGAAGATCCGCACGGGGGACGCGGCCGGGCTGCCGAGCTGCTCGGCGAGCTGACCGCGCCCCCGCGGCACACGGACCCCGGCGTCAGGACTCGAAGGTGGCGGCGAGCGCCTCGGCCAGCCCCGGGACCAGGCCCGCGCCGGTGAGGACCTCGTTCGGCGAGTCCTTCTCCCGCAGCCGTACAGCGGACTCGCGCGCCCCGTCCCGCAGGACGGCCACGGTCATCCGCACCTCCCGCCGGTCCGGGTGCCCGGCGACCCACCGGGTCAGCTCGGTGTCGCTCAGTCCTTGCGGTACGGAGGTCTCGGCGGACGGCGGCAGCATCAGCCGCTCCACCGTCATCGCGCACCCGGCCACCGAGTCGGGCCAGGCGATCGTGGCGAGGAACTCGTCCAGCGCGGTGCCGGCCGGGAGCTCCTCCTGCTCGATGGGGGTGAAGGCGGCAGTCGCCGACGCGGTGTCGTCGAGGCCGAGCTGGGCGGCCAGGCCCGGCTCCTCGGCACGCAGTCTGGCGGTGTCGACGAGTGCGAAAAGCCGGGCGGGCTGGTCCCAGCCGAGGCCGGAGGCGTACGCGTCGATTTCGAGGACGGCGACGGTCAGGGGGCTCGCGGCCATCGGAGGGCCTGAGGGGGAAACGTTGGGCATGGCCGACATCCTGCCTCCTTCCGCCCCGGGATCGGGAACTAGGTAAAGCCTCAGTAAGTTGCATAGGTGGGCTCTACGATCGCTGGGCCTGCTACACACGACCGCGAACTTCGAGGTAACCACGTTGGCTTTCCAGATGCCGGACCGCGGCGGAGGCCCGACCGGGCCACGGATCAGAGTCGGCCGCCCGTCCCGGCGAGCCCGTACCCTGCTCATGACATTGGGCGTCCTGGCGGTCCTCGCCATGGCGTTCGTCATGTTCGCCGGGTTCTGGACGGACTGGCTCTGGTACAAATCGGTCGCGTATTCCTCCGTCTTCACCACCACCCTGTGGACCAAGATCGGACTGTTCCTCGTGTTCGGGCTGCTGATGGCCGTCGCCATCGGCGTGAACATCTGGCTCGCGCACCGGCTCCGGCCGCCGCTGAGCGCGATGTCGCTGGAGCAGCAGAGCCTGGACCGCTACCGGATGAGCGTCGCCCCGTACAAGAAGTGGGTGCTCCTCGCGATCACCGCGCTGGTCGGGCTGATCGCGGGAGCGTCCGCCTCGGGCCAGTGGCGTACCTGGCTGATGTACGTGAACGGCGTGCCGTTCGGACAGAAGGACCCCCAGTTCAAGCTGGACGTCTCCTTCTACGCCTTCGACCTGCCGTGGTACCGCTTCCTGCTCGGCTTCGGCTTCGCCACGACCGTGCTGTCGCTCATCGCCGCCGCGCTGACCCACTACCTGTACGGCGGGCTGCGGATCACCAGCCCCGGTGCGCGGGCGACCGGCGCGGCCACCGGGCACCTCTCGGTGCTGCTGGGCATCTTCGTCTCGCTGAAGGCCGTGGCGTACTGGCTCGACCGGTACGGCCTGGCGGTGAAGTCCAGCGACTTCAAGGCCACGGACAACTGGACGGGCCTGAGGTACGTCGACGCCAACGCCTACCTCCCGGCGAAGACCATCCTCTTCTGCATCGCCGCGATCTGCGCCGTGCTGTTCTTCGCGACGCTGTGGCGGCGCACCTGGCAGCTTCCGGTGACCGGCTTCGGCCTGATGGTGCTCTCGGCGATTTTGATCGGCGGGCTCTATCCGGCGATCGTGCAGAAGTTCCAGGTCCAGCCGAACGAGCAGGCCAAGGAAGCACCGTTCATCCAGAAGAACATCGACGCCACGCGTGACGCGTACGACATCGATGACGCCAAGGTCGACGACTATTCGGGCAAGAGCACGACGAGTGACGGGACCAAGCTCCGGGAGAACGCGAACGCGGCGGCCAGCTACCGGGTGATGGACCCCAACGTCGTCTCACCGGCCTTCCAGCAGCTCCAGCAGAAGAGGAACTACTACCAGTTCCCCGAGACGCTGGACGTGGACCGCTACCCCGGCGAGGACGGCAAGGAGCAGGACACCGTCCTCGGCCTTCGCGAGCTCAACCTCGACGGCATCCCCAAGCGGAACTGGATCAACGACCACTTCACGTACACCCACGGTTTCGGTGCCATCGCGGCCCGCGGCACCACGACGGGCACCAACCCGACGGGCTCCCCGGACTTCACCGAGTCGGGGCTGCCCGCCACCGGCGAGCTGGGCACGTACGAGCAGCGGGTGTACTACGGCGAGAAGACCACCCAGTACTCCATCGTCGGCGGGCCCCAGAAGGAGCTCGACTACGAGGACGACGGCGAGAAGACCACCAGCTACAAGGGCGACAGCGGGATCAGCCTCTCCAGCGCGTTCAACCGCGCCGCCTACGCGGTGTCGTTCAACGAGCCGCAGATACTCTATTCGGGCGCGATCGGCGAGGGTTCGCGGATCCTCTACAACCGCACGCCCAAGGAGCGCGTCGAGGCGGTCGCTCCGTGGCTGACCATCGACGGCGACGCCTACCCCGCGGTGGTCAACGGCCGCATCAAGTGGATCGTCGACGCGTACACCACGACGAACGGCTATCCGTACGCCTCGCGCACCACGCTCGGTGACACCACGGCCGACTCGCTGACCACCAACCAGCGCGCGGTCGTGGCCCAGCAGAACCAGGTCAACTACATCCGCAACTCGGTGAAAGCCACCGTCGACGCGTACGACGGCAAGGTCAAGCTCTACGAGTGGGACACCGAGGACCCTGTGCTCAAGACGTGGCGCAAGGCGTTCCCCGGGACCGTGGAGGCCAGGGCGGACATTCCGCAGGACCTGATGAAGCACCTGCGTTACCCGCAGGACCTGTTCAAGGTCCAGCGGGAGCTGCTCACGCGCTATCACGTCCAGGACCCCGCGCAGTTCTACAGCGGCAGTGACGCCTGGCAGGTGCCGGACGACCCCACAAACAAGGAGCCCGGGGCCGTTCCGCCGTACTACCTGAGCATGAGGATGCCGGACCAGGACCAGCAGAAGTTCTCGCTGACCACGACGTTCACCCCGAAGGGGCGGCCCGACCTCGGGGCGTTCATGGCGGTCGACGCGGACGCGGCCGGCAAGGACTACGGCACGATAAGGCTGCTGAGAGTCACCAGCACGGTGAAGGGACCCGGCCAGGTACAGAGCGAGCTCAACGGCAATGACGACGTAGCCGAGTTCGTGCGAAACCTCAAGGGCACCGACTCCGACATCGAGTACGGCAACCTGCTCACGGTGCCGCTCGACGGAGGATTCCTGTACATCGAACCCGTGTACACGCGCGGTGGTACGCAGAACTATCCGCTGCTGCGCAAGGTGGCCGCCTCGTACGGGTCGACGATTGTCTTCGAGAACAGCCTCGGGGAGGCACTCAATGCCGTCTTCGGGGTCGAGAACCCGGATACGACGACCCCGACCGAGCCCACCCGGCCCGGCGATGTCACGCCCCCGGCCACCGGGGACGCGGCGCTGAAGCAGGCCATCGCGGACGCCCAGAAGGCGTACGCGGCGGGTGAGGCGGCCCTGAAGAAGAACGACTGGACGGCCTACGGCAAGGCCCAGGCCGATCTGCAGGACGCCCTCAACCGGGCCGCGGCGGCTCAGCCCAAGGCCGGCAGCGAGGCCGACAAGGCCGATGCGAAGGCCGATACGAAGGACGGCGGCCAGGGAAGCTGAGAATGATCCACTCCGCGCCGTGGTACAGTTTGTACACAACGACGCGGGGTGGAGCAGCTCGGTAGCTCGCTGGGCTCATAACCCAGAGGTCGCAGGTTCAAATCCTGTCCCCGCTACTGAACGGCAGAGGCCCGGATCCTTTCGAGGATCCGGGCCTTCGCCATGTCACTCGGTGTCATTCTGAGGTTGTCGGTGTGAAGTGCGGTTCGCAGGGCATGAGTTGGGCTCGGACGTGTTTGACTTGTCTCTCTGTGGGCATGTCGACAAAACGCTGAAGTGACCTCACTGGCCGCGTATACCAGGTGTGCGCGGGTAACAGGTGGTGCGACGATGGTATTTATGGGGGACAGGGCAACTCTGTTGGAGACAGGGCGGTTTGTGCAGCGTTACGGCCGGGAAGCTGAAGTCATGGCGGACGCGGCATGTGCCGTCGCCATCGCCAATTCCGGGGCCGTCGAAGACATTCGGACGATCGGTGTCGCCGACACCGCTGACACGGCCGATACGGCCTACGCTGCCGACATGGCGGACAACGCCGGGACCGAGGCGCGCCACCGCCGCGCCGCTGATGCCGGGGACACCGCGTCGATGAGTGTCCTGGGCGCGCTGCTGCTGCGCCGCGGTGACCTGGACGGCGCCGAGCCGTATCTGCGCGCGGCGACGGCCGACGGCGACCGGGCCGCGGCCAACAACCTGGGTGTCCTCCTCCACCAGCGCGGCTACTCCGAGGAGGCGGCCGGCTGGTGGCGGATCGCCGCCGTCGCG
>DATCWZ010000691.1:0-2260 GCA_036566065.1 Streptomyces sp.
GCGCCGCAGCCCGGCGGCGGGGCCGACCAGGCCGCCGCCGGTTCCACGCCGCCGAGCGAGAGCGCCGCCACCGGCGACTCGCCGTACTACACGGACCTGCCCCCGCTCAACACACCGGACAAGCCCGGTACTTCCATCGACCTTCCAGCGGTCGGCAGCCCGGAAGCGGGGATACCCGCCTCGGTCCTCGCCGCGTACAAGAAGGCCGAGCGGGAACTCGCGAGCACCGACGCGGCCTGCCGACTGCCCTGGCAACTTCTCGCCGCGATCGGCAAGGTCGAGTCCGGCCAGGCACGCGGCGGCAAGGTCGACGCGAACGGCACCACCTTCTCCCCGATCCTCGGCCCGGCGCTCAACGGCCAGGGCTTCGCGCTGATCAAGGACACCGACGGCGGGGCGTACGACGGCGACGCCACCCATGACCGCGCGGTCGGCCCGATGCAGTTCATCCCGTCCACCTGGGCCCGCTGGGGCCAGGACGGCAACGCCGACGGACGCAAGGACCCCAACAACGTCTACGACGCCGCGCTGGCCGCCGGGCGTTACCTCTGCGCGGGCACCCGAGATCTGGGGGTGGCGGCCGACCTCGACCGGGCCGTGCTGAGCTACAACCACTCGGAGGCGTACCTGCGGACGGTCCGCTCCTGGTTCGCCTTCTACAGCCGCGGTACCCACGAGGTCCCCGACGGCACGGGCGTCCTTCCCAAGAGCCCCGGCGCGGGCTCGGACACGTCGCCCTCGGTACCGCCCTCCGGTTCCTCCGGCGGCCATACGAGCCCGAGCCCCGCACCGAGCCCGTCGAGCCCGGGCGGCGACAAGGCCAAGCCCACCCCGCCCCCGGCCACCACCCCGCCCGCGAAGCCGACTCCGAAGCCGAAGCCGACCCCGACGCCCACTCCTACCCCGGCCCCGAGGCTCGGCAGTCTTGAGGACGCGGGCACCGGCACGCTCACCGCGACGGCGGGCGAGGCGTTCACCGAGCGGATCACGCTGCGGGCGCGCAGCATGGCCGGTGCTCCGTTCGCCAAGGCGTCCGTCACTCTGACCATCGCCGGTGACACGGACGCCCACTTCGACGGCGGGGGCCGCGCCGTCAAGGTGACCACCGGGGCCGACGGCACGGTCACCGCGCCGGTGCTGGTGGCGGGCGAGAAGACCGGCGGCTTCCGGGTGCTGGCCGTCGCCGGAGCCGGCAAGTCGCAGACCCTCGACTACACCGCGACCGTCACCGCCCGCGTCGCGGACACGATCGCCAGGATCGGCGACGCTCCCCTGACGGCCGCGCCCGGCGCCGTGTTCACCGGACCCATCGAGGTCAGGACGACCTACAAGGGCACGGGAGTCGAGGGCACCGCCTTCACCGCGACGATGATCACCGACGGGGACACGCCGACCATGAACAGCGAGGGCCCCTACTTCAAGGACGACGCGGGGAACCCCGTCCGCACGAAGGACCTCAGGACGGGGACGGACGGCGTCCTGGAGCTGCCGGAGATCTACGCCGACGGCACCGAGGGCACCTACCGGCTGCGCCTCACCACGGCGAGCGGTGCCACGACCGTCATCGAACTCACGATCGCGGCCGCCTGACCCGTACGGATACAGCTATCCCCGTCCGCGCCGCGCGGAGGTGAACCGGGTCGCCTCCGCCGTCGTCGGGTCCTCCGGCCAGGGATGCTTCGGATAGCGCCCCCGCAGCTCCGCCCGCACCGCCCTGTACCCGTCCCGCCAGAACGACGCCAGGTCCGCCGTCACCGCCGCCGGGCGGCCCGACGGGGACAGCAGATGCACCAGCACGGGCACTCCGGCCACCCGGGGAGTCTCCCGGAGCCCGAACAGCTCCTGGAGCTTCACCGCGAGCACGGGCTGCTCCCCGCCGTACTCCACCCGGATCCGGGACCCGCTCGGTACCGTGATCCGCTCGGGCGCCAGCTCGTCGAGCCGTACGGCATCACCCGTCGCCCACGGCAGCAGCCGCCGCACCGCCTGACCCGCCTCGATCCGGGCCAGGTCCGAGCGCCGCCGGGCCCGGGACAGCTCGGGCTCCAGCCACTCCCCGGGACGCGCCAGCAGCGCCTCGTCCGACATCTCCGGCCACGGCGCTCCCAGCACCCGGTGCAGAAAGGCCAGCCGCAGCCGCAACTGCCCGGCGTCCCGGGTCCAGTGCAGCAGTCCGAGCCCCTCGCGCCGCAGCCCATCGAGCAGAGCATCGCGCACCAGGCTGGGATCCGGCCGCTTCAGTGTGCGTACGGACAACTCC
>DATCWZ010000436.1:0-2910 GCA_036566065.1 Streptomyces sp.
GGCGCGGGGGATCGCCGCCGCGCCGATCGGGGCCCACCCCGCGCTGGCCCGGCTGCTGCTGCACCGCTACGACGCGGCGGCGGATCTGCCCGCCTCCGCCTGAGGCGCCCTGTCTGCCCCGCCGTTTAGTGTCGGGTGCATGGACGGTACGTACGAGACCCGGGACACACAGGAACGCGGCGCGTCGCCGTACGGCACGGCCGACACCGAGCGCTGGGACACCGAGCCCGACAAGCGGCCCGGCCGCACCGCCTTCCAGCGCGACCGGGCCCGGGTGCTGCACTCCGCCGCCCTGCGCAGACTCGCGGGCAAGACCCAGATGGTCACCCCCGGCACCCGCGCCCGCGCCTGGGACGCCAGCCCCCGCACCCGGCTCACCCATTCCCTCGAATGCGCCCAGGTCGGCCGGGAACTGGGCGCGGCGCTCGGCTGCGACCCCGACCTCGTCGAGGCGGCCTGCCTCGCCCACGACCTGGGCCACCCACCGTTCGGGCACAACGGCGAGCAGGCGCTCAACGACTTCGCGTCGGACTGCGGCGGCTTCGAGGGCAACGCCCAGTCGCTGCGCCTGCTGACCCGGCTCGAACCCAAGCGGTTCGTCCGCGACCCGCGCTCCGGGCGGCTCGTCAGCGTCGGGCTCAACCTGACCAGGGCCGCCCTGGACGCCGCCACCAAGTACCCGTGGGCGCGAGGGCGGCACCCGACGGACCTCAGCTCACCGAAATTCGGGGTGTACGAGGACGACCTGCCGGTCTTCGACTGGGTCCGCAAGGGCGCACCCCAGGACAGCAAGTGCTTCGAGGCTCAGGTCATGGACTGGTCCGACGATGTCGCGTATTCCGTGCACGACTTCGAGGACGGGCTGCACGCCGGGCACATCGACCCCGGCAGCCTCTTCTCCGGCCCGGAGCGCGACGCGGTCTGGGCGGTGGCCATCGGGCGGTACGTCCCCGCGGACACCGACCCGCAGGAGCTCGCCGACGCCCTAGACCGGCTGGCCGCCCAGGAGTGGTGGCCGCGCGGCTACGACGGCTCGGCCGTCGCCCAGGCCCGGCTGAAGGACGCCGCGAGCCAGCTCATCGGCCGGTTCTGCCTCGCCGCGGAGGCCGCGACCCGCCAGGCGTACGGGACCGGACGGCTCGGCAGATACGGCGCCGGGCTCGTCGTGCCGCGCGGAATCCGCAACGAGTGCGCGGTGCTCAAGGCGGTCGCCGACCGCTATGTCATGCAGCGCGCCGAGCAGGAGACCATTCGGGCCGGCCAGCGCATCGTCATCGCCGAACTCGCCGCCGTGCTCACGGCCCGCGCGCCCGAGGGGCTCGAACCGCAGTTCCGGGCGCTGTATCTGACACAGCCCGACGACCATGCACGCAAACGTGTACTTGTCGACCAGATCGCCGCCCTCACCGACGCTTCGGCCAGGGCCCTGCATCAGGAGCTGACGGGCATTCGGCAGACTGGGCAATGAACCTGCTATATGACCACTGGGCGTGACCTGATCGGGGCACACCCTCTTTCGCCACCACGCCGCGTGCGGGACGCTCGCACGTGGTGGCGCCGCGCAGCACAGCACCGAGGAGGCATCAAGTGGTCGACGCACATCGGACGTTCGTCATCGTGGGCGGAGGACTGGCCGGAGCGAAGGCAGCCGAGACACTCCGGGCGGAGGGTTTCACCGGCCGGGTGATCCTGATCGGCGATGAGCGCGACCATCCGTACGAGAGGCCTCCGCTGTCCAAGGGATACCTGACGGGCAAGGAGGAGAGGGACACCGTCTTCGTCCACGAGACGGCCTGGTACGCGGGCGCCGACATCGAACTCCACCTGGGCCAGTACGTCACGTCCATCGACCGGGCGGGCCGCTCCGTACAGCTCGGCGACAACACCGTCGTCCACTACGACAAGCTGCTGTTGGCCACCGGCTCCGAGCCGCGCCGCCTCGACATCCCCGGTACCGGCCTGGTCGGCGTCCATCATCTGCGCCGCCTCGCCCACTCCGACCGGCTGCGCCATGTGCTGGCCGCGCTCGGCCGCGACAACGGCCATCTGGTGATCGCCGGGGGCGGCTGGATCGGCCTGGAGGTCGCCGCCGCCGCCCGGGGGTACGGCGCCGAGGTCACCATCGTCCAGTCGTCCCCGACCCCGCTGCACCATGTCATCGGCCCCGAGCTGGGGCAGATCTTCACCGAGTTGCACAGCGAGCACGGGGTCCGGTTCCACTTCGGCGCCCGCCTCACCGAGATCACCGGCCAGGACGGCCTGGTGCTGGCCGCCCGTACCGATGACGGCGAGGAGCACCTGTGCCACGACGTGCTCGCGGCGATCGGGGCCGCTCCGCGCGCGGCGCTCGCCGAGGCGGCGGGTCTCGCCATGGCCGACCGGGCGGACGGCGGGGGCATCGCCGTCGACGCGTCGCTGCGCACCTCCGACCCGCACATCTTCGCCGCCGGTGACGTCGCCGCCGTGGAGCATCCGCTGCTGGGCAGCCGGCTGCGGGTGGAGCACTGGGCGAACGCGCTGAACACCGGGCCCGCGGCGGCCCGCGCGATGCTCGGCCAGGAGGTCGTCTACGACCGGGTGCCGTACTTCTTCTCCGACCAGTACGACCTCGGCCTGGAGTACTCCGGCTGGGCACCGCCGGGATCGTACGACCAGGTCGTCATCCGCGGGGACGCGGGCAAGCGGGAGTTCATCGCGTTCTGGCTGAAGGACCGCCGGGTGCTCGCCGGGATGAACGTCAATGTGTGGGACGTCACCGAAACCGTCCAGAAACTGATCAGGGGCGGGCAGCGGATCGACCCCGACGCGCTCGGTGACCCGTCGGTGCCGCTGGACACCCTGGCCTGATCCCGGCGGGTGCGGCGCGCGGCCCGTGAGCGGCCGGTACCAGGGCAGCGCGCCCGGCACCGG
>DATCWZ010000614.1:0-2660 GCA_036566065.1 Streptomyces sp.
TCGCCGCACCCCAGTGCGGCGCGGGCGTGGGCCGCGCGGGCGCACGCCATACGGGCGGCGCGGGGGTGGCCGGCGTGTTCAGCACACCCACCAGCCAGGCGCGCCGGTTCAGGAGCTGGAGCCTGCGGGCGTCCAGCCGGACCAGTTCTTGATCGAGGAGCACCAGTTCCTCGGCAGGTGGTGGCACATGTTCCATGGGCAGCAGTGTGGCCGCCGCCCGCATGCTCGTACATGCGCTCGGATACTCAGTTCGGCCCCTGAGTAGGTTCGGGCCCGCGCAGGCCGGAGAAGACTGTGCCCATGGACTGGAGTCACTTCCGCTTCACCAGCGTCTGGGACCTGCCCGCCCCACCCGGCACGGTCTTCGCGGCACTGGAACGAGCCGAGGACTACCCCCTCTGGTGGCCGCAGGTACGCGAGGTCACCCGCGTCGACGGCACCACCGCGACCACCCGGGTACGCGCGTTCCTGCCCTACGACCTCGTCCTCACCGTCCGGCGGAGCAGGTACGACCCCGCGGCCGGGGTGCTGGAGGGGATGATGACCGGCGACCTGGTCGGCTGGGTCCGCTGGACCGTCACGCCGTACGCCGGTGGCAGCCGCGCCGCGTACGAACAGGAGGCCGACGTCCGCAGACCGCTCCTGCGCCGGCTCGCCGTGCCCTGCCGCCCCGCCTTCCGCGCCAACCACGCGCTCATGATGCGGGCCGGGCGCCGCGGGCTCACCGCCCGGCTTCAACGGGTTTGAACGAAGCCCGCCGGGACCTGTATGGTTCAACCCGTTCCCGGGCGATTAGCTCAGTGGGAGAGCGCTTCGTTCACACCGAAGAGGTCACTGGTTCGAACCCAGTATCGCCCACCGGGAAGAGCCGGTCCTTCATGCTGATGGAGGACCGGCTTTCGCTGTACGTACAGCGGCTCCCGGTCAGGCCACCGCGGGCAGTTCCGGGCGCAGGGGCCACGCCGGGTCCACCGCCTCCGGCGTACCCGATCTGTCGAACCACGCCTGCAGCCCTCGCGCCTGCGCCGCGTGCCACTCCGCCTGCAACGTATGCAGCTCCGCCGGGGTCAGCCGCTCCAGCCGGGGCGCGAACCGCCGCGCCACCGCCCGTACGAGCTCCAGCGAGGCCGTGGCATCGGCCGCCGCGTCATGCGCACCGTCCAGCACCACCCCGTACAGCTCGCACAGATCGCTCAGCGTGCGACGGCCCTTGCGGTAGCGGTCCAACTGCTTGTCCAGCACCCGCGGATCGAGTACGCACAAGGGCTCGTCCTCCAGATAGGCCGCGAGCGACGACGCCCGGTGACGCCGCAACTCGCGGTCCAGCAGGGTCAGATCGAAGGGAGCGTTCATGACGACGATCGGCCGGCCGTTCGCACACTGCTCCGTCAGCGCCCGGGCGATCTCCTCCACCACCGGCGCGGGCCACCGGCCGTGGCGCTGGAGATGCTCCTCCGTCAGACCGTGGATCTCGGTGGCCCGCGCGGGTACCGGTATCCCGGGACTGATCAGCCAGCGGGTGACACGGAACCGCCCGCCCGCGTTGTCCTGGACGACGAGAGCGGCCGAAACGATCCGGTCCTCCTCGACGTCCACGCCAGTTGTCTCGGTGTCAAAAGCCGCCAGTGGCCCTTCGAACCAGTGCACCATCCCCGAACTCCTCGCACCCGCTTGGCAGATGACGGGATTCCTCTGCCCGATTCGGTAATACCCGGGCCGTTTGCCGGATACGCCGTTTACGGCCGGTGTCCTGCGGTGACAACCCTGTTGAGGGCCGGGGCGGTTGACCGGCCGTCGGTGCGGACCGGGGCCACCGGCCCGCGCAGCCCGGAAGTCCGGAAGGCACGGAGCCATGGCCCTTGCACAGCCGAACCCAGGGGGCCCCGCCCGAGCCGAGGACCGTGCGGCGGGCCTGCCGCACCAGCGGATCGCACCCCTGCGGGGCGCACTCGCCACCACCGCCTGCATGGAGACGCTCCAGGTGGGCTACCTCCACGCGGTGGCGGCAGCGGCGGGCTGCTCGCTCTCGCAACCGTTCCCCGACAACGGCATCGACTGGCATGTCAGCCACGGCGCCGCCGGTCACACCGTCGACGACGAGGTGACCATCAAGGTCCAGCTCAAATGCACCTACCAGATCGCCCCGCACCCGCCGGGACCCACGTTCTCCTTCACCCTGGACAACGCCCACCTGGTGAAGCTCGCCAGAACCCCCGTATCGGTGCACAAGATCCTGGTCGTGATGCTCGTGCCCCGCAGCCAGGACGACTGGCTGCGGGCCGGGCACGACCGGCTCGACCTGCGCCACTGCTGTTACTGGGTGAACCTGGCCGGCCATGCGGTGACCGGCAGGCACCGGACCACTGTCCGGATCCCGACCGCAGGGATCTTCGACGACCGGGCGCTCTGCGAGATCATGGCCCGGGTCGGGGCCGGAGGGAGACCCTGATGCACCGGCCGATGAACGAACCAGGCAAGTCGGCGGTACGGCCCGCCGTGCTGCGTCCCGTGAGCGAGCCGCCCGGCCGATCCGGGACCCCCGTCGATCCGGCGCCCGTCGATCCCGCGCTCGTAGACCCCGCCGTCCTTACGGCGCTCCTCGCCCGGCACGGATGGCAGCGCCGCGGCGGAGTGGCGGGGCGCTACGGGCGCTGGACCCC
>DATCWZ010000579.1:0-2569 GCA_036566065.1 Streptomyces sp.
CTCGTCCAGGGACCAGGCGCCGCCGCCCTTGAGCGCGTCACGGTCCCCGGCCGACGCGCCGGCCGCGATGACCTCCTGGTTGATCTTCCTGACCCGGGCGGGGTCGACCTTGATCTCGCGGCGGTCGTAGGTCCACAGCCCGTTGAGCTCGTTCTCCAGATCGGTCACCTGGGTGTAGACCGAGCCGGACAGTTCGGCGTTCGCCGCCGCCAGGTAGAACGTACGGGTGTTGTCGACGTACTTGGCCGTGAGGGCGTCCTTGTCCGCCACACCGCTGTAGATCACGGCGGGAGCGCCGGGCCACATATGTCCGGGCGTGCGGAGCGTGAAGCCTCCGTGCTCACCGTCCATGGCGGCGCGCTGGTCGGGAAACGCCGCGTCATTGTTGCCGTAGTCGTGGTGGTCGATGATGTCGCCCTTGCCGGAATCACCCTTCGAGCTGCAGCAGTTGACACCGCTGTGGGCGTTGACGATCCGGGAGGGGTCCGCCGCCTTGACCGCGTCGGCGATCTTGCCGGTTTCGGTACGGTCCCACTCGCCCCAGCCCTCGTTGAAGATGATCCAGCCGCCGATCGAGGGCGCGTTGTGGAGCTGCTTCATCATCTGGGAGCCCTCGTCGAGGAACTCCTTCCTCCCCTGCTCGTTGGTGATGTCGCTGGAGACGAAGTCCTGCCAGACGAGCAGGCCGAGCTGATCGGCGTGGTAGTACCAGCGGGCCGGTTCCACCTTGATGTGCTTGCGTACGGCGTTGAAGCCGAGGTTCTTCTGTGCCTTCAGGTCGAAGACGAGGGCCGCGTCGCTGGGCGCCGTATGGAGACCGTCCGGGTAGAAACCCTGGTCCAGCTGGGCGAGGGAGAAGAACGGCTTTCCGTTGAGCACCAGTTTCTGGTAGCCGCCGACCTTCTTGACGCCCAGGGAGCGCATGCCGAAGTAGCTGGCGACGCTGTCCTTGGACGCGCCGTCCTTCAGGGTGACGTCGAGGTCGTAGAGATACGGGTCGTCGGGCGTCCAGAGATGCTGCCCTGCGACCGGAAGGGCGAGTTCACAGTTGGCCGGTCCGGTGACCCTGCCGACGACCTTGCCGTTCTTGTCACGGGCCACGGCGGTGACCTGTGCCGATGCGGACGCGTCCGCGGAGTTGACGGTGAGGGCGAGGTGGCCGTGCTCGATGTCGGGGGTCGTCGTCAGGGAGTCGACGGCGGCGGGGGCGACGGGCTCCAGCCAGACGGTCTGCCAGATGCCGGATGACTGGGTGTAGACGATGCCGCCGGGGTGGGTGGACTGCTTGCCCTTGGGCTGGTTGGGCCCCGTCGTATCGGTGACGGCGACGACGATCTCCTGGGGGCCGCGGTCCGTGAGCGCGTCGGTGATGTCGGCACTGAATGCCGTGTATCCGCCGGTGTGTTCGGCGACCTGCTTGCCGTTGACCCAGACCCGGGCCTGGTAGTCGACGGCGCCGAAGTTGAGCTTGAGCCGCTTGGCCTGTGCGGTGTCGCCGGCGCTGTTCCCGGCTATGGACCAGTTCCGGGGCACCGTGAAGAGCTTGCGGTAGAACATGTGGTCCTCGTGGCGCTCAAGCCCGGAGAGCTGGGACTCGACGGGGAAGGGCACGGTGATGCGCTCGCCGAGCGTCTTGCCGAAGACGGGCCGCTCGCCCGCTTCCGCCCCGGCGAACTCCCACGGGCCGTTGAGGTTGCGCCACTTGTCGCGTACCTGCTGGGGACGCGGGTACTCGGGCAGCGGGTGCGTACGGTCGAGCTTCTCGCCCCACCGGGTGAGCAGCCGGTGCGTGGAGTGGTTCGCGGCCCTGCGGTTGATCTCCGGTACGGTCTCGCCGCCCGCCAGGAGCCCGCCCTTGCCGTCGTACACAACACGCACCTGCTGGTCCTTCTGGACGGGCTCGGCGAGCGTGACCACGAGGACCTTGGACGTGCCGGAAGCCCTGGTCACCGACTTCACCGGCATTGGCGTGGTGTCCGCCTCGACAGTGAGGTGGCCCTTCACCCCCTCGGGGTTCTCGATGTCCTCGTCGAAGGCGGCCAGCAGCTTCCGGCCGCTGTCGGCGACGCTCAGCCCGACCGGGTAGACCTCGAAATCGGCCGGCGGGGTGAACGCCGATTCGGGGATGATCTGCCGGGCGAGCTTCGGGCTCGACCAGCGCAGGAACATGTTGGCGCCGCCGTAGTCCTGGAACATCTCAAGCCGGAAGGCGTGCGGCTCACCGGCATTGAGCGTGACCGGCTCGCTGGTCTGCTCGTTGTCCCAGTCGGGCACCCAGTGATCGATGACGGCCTTGCCGTCGATGAAGAACCTGAACCCGTTGTCACCGGTGGCGGAGAAGGTGTACTCGCCGGTCGCGGGCGCCTCGATCTGCCCGGTCCAACGGGCCGTGGTGTGCTCGGTCTTCCCGGTCGCGGACTGGAACACCCCGGTAAGGTTCGGGAAGTTGATCTCCGGATCGAGCACGGTGGCGCCGAGTTCGGCGAAGTCGCGGGCGCCCGGGGCGGACATGCTGAAGTACTCGCCCTTGAGGCCGTGCACCTCGGTGGACGGGGTCTCGGCCCGTAAC
>DATCWZ010000718.1:0-3316 GCA_036566065.1 Streptomyces sp.
TCAGCGGCTCGGCCTTCACCGAGCCGCGGGCCGCCAACCGGCGTTCGTGGCTGTACCGGATCCGGCCCTCGGCCGCCCACCCGCCGTTCGTCCGGATCGGCAATGGCGCCCTGCGCACCGCACCCTTCACCGAGTCGGTGCCCGATCCCAACCGGCTGCGCTGGAACCCGCTCCCCGACCCGGCTCCCGGCACGGACTTCGTGGCCGGTCTGTGGACCCTCGGCGGCAACGGCGACGCCGCGAGCCGCTCCGGCATGGCCGTCCATCTGTACGGTGCCAACGCGTCCATGGACAACCGGGTGTTCAGCGACTCCGACGGCGAGCTGCTGATCGTCCCGGAGCGGGGCGGGCTGCTGCTGCGGACCGAGCTGGGCCTGCTGCGCGCCGTTCCCGGCGATGCGGCGCTGATCCCGCGCGGGGTGAGGTTCCGGGTCGAGCTGCTGGACTCCACGGCCCGCGGTTACGTCTGCGAGAACTACGGCCGCCCGTTCGTTCTGCCCGAGCTCGGTCCGATCGGCGCCAACGGCCTCGCCAACGCACGGGACTTCCGGGCGCCCGTCGCCGCGTACGAGGACCGGGAGGAACCGTTCGAGGTCGTCAACAAGTTCTGCGGGAACCTCTGGTCCGCGACGTACGATCACTCGCCGCTGGACGTGGTCGCCTGGCACGGCAACCACACTCCGTACGTCTACGATCTGCGCCGCTTCAACGTCATGGGCAGCGTCAGCTACGACCACCCGGACCCGTCGATCTACACCGTGCTGACCTCGCCGTCCGACACCCCCGGCCTGGCGGGCGTGGACTTCGTGGTGTTCGCCCCGCGCTGGTTGGTCGGCGAGGACACCTTCCGTCCGCCGTACTTCCACCGCAATGTGATGAGCGAGTACATGGGCCTCATCGAGGGCGCGTACGACGCGAAGGCGGAGGGCTTCGTGCCGGGCGGCGGCTCGCTGCACAACATGATGTCGGCGCACGGCCCGGACCGTGAGACGTTCGACAAGGCGAGCGCGGCGGACCTGAAGCCGCAGAAGATCGACGACGGTCTCGCCTTCATGTTCGAGACCCGCTGGCCGGTGACGGCGACCGCGCAGGCGGCGGGCGCTGGACACCTGCAGCATGGATACGACGACGTATGGCAGGGTCTGAGCCGCAACTTCCGGCCGTAGAAGGCCCCGGCGCGGCCCCCTGTCATCAGCGGCACAGAGAGTTCAGGTGAACCGATGAATCAGGCGCACGAGGTGAACCCGGTGAATCACCCGCCCGCCTTCGCACCCGATTCGCTGGTGCTGAACCGGAAACTGCCGCTGTGGTACCAGGTCTCGCAGTCGCTGCGGGCCTCGATACTCGGCCGCCCGCGGGACGCCTCGCTGCGGCTGCCCACCGAGGAGCAGCTCGCCGGGCATTACGGGGTCAGCGTCCTGACCATGCGCCAGGCCCTCAAGGAGCTGGAGACGGAGGGCCTGATCAGCAGGCACCGGCGGCGCGGCACCTTCATCGAGCCGCGCGCGAGGAGCGGGTCGCCCGTCCGGCTGCTGGGGTCGATCGACGCGATCGTCGCCCAGCAGTCGGGCGAGCGGGCCACCGTCCTCGGGTACGGCCCGGCCCCGGTGCCGGGGGATCTGGCGGAGTTCTTCCCCGGCTGCTCCGAAGTGGTCAACTACCGGCGGCTGCGCTTCGACGGCGAGACCGGCGAGCCCACCAACTGGGCGGAGAACGCCGTCCATCCGGAGGTGGCGGCCCGACTGGACGCGGTCGATCTGGAGCGCTGGCCGATGACGAAAGTGCTGCGTGACGCCGTCGGCGTACGGATCTCCCGGATCACCGACACCGTCGAGGCGCGCTTGGCGGACCCGGCCACCGCCGAGCTGCTCGGCGTCCCGCTGCTCAGCCCGATCCTGCACTACACGGGCGTGACGTACGACGAGGAGGGCCGGGTGGTGGATGTGGCACGGATCCGCTACCGGGGGGACCGTTTCTCCTTCTCGGTGACGGTGGAGGCCCACTGAACCGATGCCCGCGCCCGTACCCGTGCCCCGCAACGCAAGGACGGTGCCCATGAGCACTCAGCCACTCCCCCTCGACGGCATCACGGTGGTCGCCGTGGAGCAGGCCGTCGCGGCGCCGTTCGCTACCCGGCAGCTCGCCGACCTCGGCGCCCGGGTCATCAAGGTCGAACGCCCGGACGGCGGTGACTTCGCGCGGAACTACGACACCGCGGCGAACGGGCTGGCTTCCCATTTCGTGTGGTGCAACAGGGGCAAGGAGTCCCTGGCTATCGATCTGAAGGACCCGCGCGGCCTCGCCGTGGTGCGCAGGCTCATCGCGGAAGCCGACGTGTTCGTACAGAACCTCTCGCAGGGCGCGGCGGCCCGGCTCGGGCTGGACGCCGGGACGCTGTGCGCCGCGCACCCCCGGCTGGTGGCCGTGGACATCTCCGGTTACGGCGCCTCGGGACCGTACGCGAAGAAGCGCGCCTACGACATGCTCGTCCAGTGCGAGGCGGGCCTGGTCTCCGTCACGGGCACCCCGGAGCAGCCGGTGAAGGCCGGCATCCCGGCCGCCGACATCGCGGCGGCGATGTACGCCTTCTCGGGGGTGCTCGCCGCGCTGCTGAGGCGCGGCACGACCGGGCGGGGCGGCCCGGTGGAGGTGTCGATGCTCGACGCGCTGGCCGAGTGGATGGGGCATCCGCTGCACCAGGGGATGCACGGGGGTGCGACTCCGGCGCGTACGGGGCTCGCGCACTCGGTCATCTCCCCCTACGACGCGTATCGCACGGCGGACGGGGAAGAGCTGCTGCTGTCCGTGCAGAACGACCGCGAGTGGCGGCGGCTGGCCGTACAGGTGCTCAAGCAGCCGGAACTGGCGGACGACCCCCGCTTCGCCACGAACACTGCGCGTGTGGCGAACCGGCAGCTCACAGACGCGGTGGTGGGGCAGTCGCTGGCCCTGCTGACCTGTGAGGAGGCGCTGGCCGGTCTGGACGCGGCCGGGATCGCCCGCGCCCGGCTGAACACCGTGGCGGATGTCGCGGCGCATCCGCAACTGGCCGCGCGCGACAGATGGCGGGAAGTGGACTCACCGGTCGGGCCGCTGCGGGCGCTGCTGCCGCCGATCACACTGCCGGGCGGGGCGGAGGCGCGGATGGGTGCCGTACCGGCACTGGGGGAACACACCGGCGCACTGCTGCGGGCCCTGGGGATGACGGACGAGCAGACAGCAGCACTGCGCCGGGACGGAGTGATCGCGAATACGGCCCCGAGCGGTGGACCGGACCGGCCGTAACTGGCGGCCGCTTCGGGTCAGCGGCGGCTGC
>DATCWZ010000461.1:0-4781 GCA_036566065.1 Streptomyces sp.
CCGACGCCGGACGGCCCGCGGCGGGCCGGACCGGACCGGAGGCACCGTTTCCTGACCGGGACGCCGACGAATATCTGTTTCCGTCGGTATAGAAATTCGAGTAGCGGGCATCGCAGGGTTATTCCGTACGGGTCATATCGCGGCGATTGATATGGCGTACACCTCGTATCCGTCCACACCGTGCTACTGTCGATCGCAGTTGCGGTTGTGGTTCCCAAACTTCAAGTGCTCCCCATCGGTTCGTGCCGGCGGGTGGCACTTTTGTATTTCCGGTCTATTTCCGGACGGGGTAATCATTGCGGCGACGTGGGGCTCGCACAGTGCGGGTCCGCGGGAACTGCCCCGAAGGAGATATGACATGGCCAGCGGCACCGTGAAGTGGTTCAACTCGGAAAAGGGCTTCGGCTTCATCGAGCAGGAGGGCGGCGGCGCCGATGTCTTCGCCCACTACTCGAACATCGTCGCCCAGGGCTTCCGTGAGCTGCAGGAGGGCCAGCGGGTGACCTTCGACGTCACGCAGGGCCAGAAGGGCCCGCAGGCGGAGAACATCACCCTCGCCTGATCACCTCGGGCGCGGAACGCGCAATTGGGGCCCGCACGCGAAGTGCGGGCCCCAAATGCTTGTTTCCCGGGATACGGCGGCGCGCGCGTCTCGGCCCAGACTGCGCCATCCGGTCGTACTTGCGATTCCGGGTTCTCTTGATGGCCGCGAGTCGTCCGGGAAAGAATTTTCCGCCAACGCAGCGCAGCTTCAAGGGCGCAGGGTCACCTTGCCGACCGTGCGGCGTGCCAGTAGGTCCTCGTGGGCGCGGTGGGCCTCGGCGAGCGGGTAGGTGTTTCCGGTCACCGGTTTGAGCCGGCCCGCGGCCGTCAGCGCGAAGAGTTCCTTGAGCGGACCGCTGACCGCGCCCGGCGCCGCCAGGGTGGGGCGCAGCCAGAAGCCGACCACCGAGGCGTTGAGCCTGCCCAGAGCCGCCGGGTCGACCGGTGTGAAGCCGGTGCGTGAGGCGTTGCCGTAGGTGACGAGCCGGCCGAAGGAGGCCAGCGAGCCCAGGGCCAGGTCGAAGAGTTTCCCGCCGACGGCGTCCAGGATGACGTCCGCCTTCTCCGCCAGCGGATACGTGATCACCGCGTCCGCGCCCAGCTCCAGGGCGAGCCGCTCCTTCGCGGGGGTGGACACCTGGGCCAGGACGCGGCCCGCGCCGAATTCCCTGGCCAACTGGACGGCGAGGCTGCCCACGCCGCCCGCCGCCGAGTGGACGACGACACTCTCGCCCGTACGCAGCCGGGCGGACGACCGCAGCAGGTGCCAGGCCGTCAGCCCCTGCATCATCAGGGCGAGCCCCTCGGCGGCGCCGAGCCCCTCGGGCATGTCCAGGACGGCGGACTCCTTGGCGACGACCTGTTCCGCGTAACCGTGCGACACCCGTGCCAGCACCCGTCTGCCGTCCGGCGTACGTCCCACAACCTCGCTTCCCGGGACGTACGGCAGCGCGTCGGCGCTCAGATATGAGCCATCGGTCTGATGGGTGTCCGCAAAATTCACCCCGGCCGCCTCGACGGTGAGGAGGACCTCGCCCGGACCCGGTACGGGAGCGGGGAGTTCAACGGGCCGGAGGACGTCGGGGCCACCGAAGTGGTCGAACTGGATGGCGAGCATGCCGCACCGTATCGCGGGCGCGGGCGCGTCCGGAGCGGCTGCTTTCGGCCACCTCGGCCAAGACAGAGAAAACAATACATCCGGTTTGTTAAGGTGGCGGTCCCGTGCGCGACTTACCCCTTCCGGAGCAGCAGGATGACCCAGCAGGACCGCGCTGTGCGCACCCATCAGGAGCTGATCCGGTCGGCTGCCGAGGCGTTCGACCGGTACGGGTTCGCATCGGCGTCGCTCACCGGGATCAGCACCGGGGCGGGCGTCAGCAGCGGCGCGCTGCACTTCCACTTCAGCAGCAAACGCGCGCTCGGGGAAGCGGTCGAGTCGGCGGCGGCGCAGGCGCTCATGGCCATCCTGACCGTGCGTCCGCCCGGGAACCCCACCCCGCTGCAACTCCTCGTTCACGTATCGCAGTTGCTGGGTACGCGGCTCACGGAGGACGCCGTGCTGCGTGCCGGGTTCGCCCTCGCGGCCGATGCCACCTGGCAGGGCACGGGAGCGCTCTGGCCGCAGTGGTGTACCTGGGTGCGCTCGGTGCTGGAGCTGGCGGGCAGCGAGGGCGACCTGGCGGCCGATGTCGTCCTGGACGACGCGGTGGCCGCGGTGACGACGGTGGTGGTGGGCTCGCAGGTGCTCGGCCGCGCGGACAGCGCGTGGTGCCCGCGGCTGGCGGTTACGCGGTTCTGGAACCTGCTGCTGCCGCGGATTTCCGCGTAGCCGGACCGGTTTCCGACGGGCTCGATGTCCGTGGAGCCTGCCAGACTGCGGCCATGAGTGATCTTCTCTTCGGCAAAGTCGTCCTCATCACCGGGGCGAGCAGCGGTATCGGCGCGGCAGCGGCAAGGGTGTTCTCCCAGGAGGGCGCGAGCGTGGTCCTGGCGGCCCGCAGGGAGGAACGGCTGGCCGCCCTGGTCGGTGAACTCACGGGCAAGGGGGCCCAGGCCGCGTACGTCGTCACCGATGTCACCGTCGCCGAACAGGCGGCGCACGCGGTGGACTTCGCGGTACGGACGTACGGGCACCTCGACGCGGCCTTCAACAACGCGGGACTCGGCGGCGACCGGACGCCGATGCATTTGATGGGCGACGACGTGTACGACGCGGTGATGGACGCCAACGTACGCGGGGTCTGGAACTGCCTGCGGCCCGAGATCGCCGCCATGCTGGCGAACGGCGCGGGCGCCATCGTCAACAACAGCAGCGTCGGCGGGCTGGTCGCCATACCCACCGCCGCCCCCTACATAGCGGCCAAGCACGCGGTCGTCGGGCTCACCAGGGCCGCCGCGGACGAGTACGCCCGGCAGGGCATCAGGGTCAACGCCGTGGCTCCCGGGACCACGCGCAGCGAGATCACCGCCGACTGGTTCGGGCGCAATCCCGGCCTGGAGGAGATGGTCAACAGCCGTACGCCGCAGGGCCGTACGGCGGATCCGGAGGAGATCGCGGCGGCGGCTGCCTGGCTGCTCAGCGACCGCTGCCCGTTCCTGACCGGCACGGTCCTGCCGGTGGACGGCGGTTTCATCAACCAGTGACGGCCCGGGGCCGGTGAACCCGCCGGCCCCTCTTCCGGCCCCGTCCTGCGGGCTCAGTCCCAGGGGCCGCTCAACTCGCCCCGGAACGCGGTCTGTCCGTCCTGGATGCCGCTCACCCGTACCGTGGACCGCCGCGCGTCGCCGCCGGTTTCCGCCGGCAGGAGTTCTGCCTGGATCCAGCAGGGGCGGTCGAACTCCACGTACCGTTCGAAACGGCTGGTGACGGAGGTGGCCTCCAGCATCACGGGAGCGATCACGGCCTGCGCGGCCTGGTAGGCGGCCTCCATTAAGACGAGGCCGGGGACATGGTCGACCGGGTGGTCGTACAGCAGGAAGTTCCCCGCGTCATGGCGCAGTTGCCAGTGGTGGGGGTGTCCGTCGGGTGCCGGTGCGAGGACCACATCGGTGGGTGTGGCCCGGCCGACTGAATGCGGACGGACGGGCTCGGGCAGCGGCCACCGGCCCCAGTCGGCGGTGAGATGCTCGCCGCGCAGCCGCCGGTACGCGGCCGGCGATATCCAGCCGAACTCGGAATCCGCCCTGACGATCAAGGTGTTGTCCTGGAGCACACGGACATCCATCCCGAGTGAACTGACGGTGCGGCCGCGGTGTTTGGGCTCGGAGACCGTGATCTCGATATCGAGTGACGATGGGCGACCGGACGGTATGCGGAAGCCGGGAACGACGGTGAAGTCGAAGTAGTGCAGCAGGGTCTGGTGCGACAGTGGTACGCCGTACTCGGCATGGGCGATGACGAGGCCGCTCTGTCTGATGGTCTGGGTGAGCACCCTCGGGTCGTACGGCAGGGGGCCGGCGGAGGCGGGCCATCGGGCCGTGAGCGAGAACTCGCCATCTTTTCGGCGGCTCCAGCCGGTGACGAAAAGGGTGTCGTCACGCCTGAGGTGGACGTATTCCTTGGGCACCCCGCTCCCGTCCCCGATCTGAGCGTGCGGCTGGCGCAGGAAAACAGGAGCTTCAGGCACGGTCCCCCCGGACTTTGCGCAATATGGGCAACGCGGCGCTGATATGATACCGGTTCACCGGTCTTTTTTGAAGCAGCGCTGGGGCAGGGCCCGGACAGCGCTGGGACAGCGCAGGGACAAGGTCAAGGGGAGCGCGAGTTGGCACGACAGCAGCGGGCGATCCGGACGCGCAGGGTCTTCCTCGAAGCCGCCGCAGAGGTATTCGACGAACACGGTTACGACGCAGCCACTATCTCGGCGATTCTCGAACGGGCCGGGCTGACCCGGGGCGCCCTGTACTTCCACTTCACGTCGAAGGAGGAGCTTGCCCGCGGTGTGCTCCAGGAGGCGGTGACCTCGGAGGGGCTCACTCCGCAGACGTTCAAGCTGCAGGAGTGGGTGGACATAGCGCTGATGCTGGCCTACCGGCTGCCCCGGGAGCCCATGCTCAGCGCCTCGATTCGGCTGTCGGTCGACCCGCGGGCGCGGAGTCTGTTCGGTACGCGCTGGCCCGACTGGATCACGCTGGGCACCGAGATCCTCACCGAGGCCAAGGAGCGCGGCGAGCTGCTGCCGCATGTGGACCCGGTCGCCACGTCCCGGCTGTTCGTCGGGGCCTGGACGGGGGTCCAG
>DATCWZ010000752.1:0-6131 GCA_036566065.1 Streptomyces sp.
AGTCAGATCGCCTCGAACGACCAGAACACGCCCACTTCGTCGTCGTTCACCGCGATCAGACCCAGATCCTCGACGATGTCGAGGCCGTCGATGTACTCGGTGGTATGGAAGGAATGGGAGTTGGTGCCCTCCAGACCTGCCACAATGAAGTCCGGGGCGGGGTCGGACGCGGCGGCTGTCGCATTGGTCCAGTAACTCGCTGCCGGCCCGTACCGGTCGAGCAGGGTCCGGGCATCCGCCAGGACGGCATCCCCGTCCGGGCGGAGCGGACGAGGGCGGGCTCATACCCCCACTCCTCAGCCATGATGGCAACGGCGGCGATTGCCGCCTCCGCCACCAGAGGGTGCAGCCGGTCGCCGAACTCCGGTGCGGGCGGAGGATCGAAAGGGTAGCAAGGCACCGTATCCCCGCCAGTGCCGGCCGGGGCATAGTCCAGCCGGACCCTGCCACGGGGGTCACGCACCGAGTGGTGCAGCACGGCGAGGACGTCGTACGCCCAGTCCTCGTGCCGCCGCGGCCCGGTGGCCACGAAGGGGACGACGTCCTGGAACAGCCGTATCGCCGCCGCATTCCAGGGGCAGATGCGACTGCGGAACTCCTCCAACAGGCCGCCGACCTCACGGGTGAAGACATCCTTCGGTTCGCGGGAGATGCTCCGGAGCCGGGTGTAAACCCAGTCGACCAACTCGCCCTCGCCGTCCGCTGCAATATGGGGCGAGCCTTCCGGGAGCGGGGACTCCCGTCCTTCCCACAATGCTTCCAGGTAGGCGTCGAGCCGGTCGAGGGTGAAGCGGTAGGCAGACAGGGGCATTTCGACATACTGAATGTTGCAGGGCTCGGCCCGCCCGCCTCACCGGGTGGTGGGGCGGGCGGGGGTCAGGGCTCCGGGTCAGCCGATCTGGGCGCCGAAGGCTGCCAGGGCCTCGGGTACCGGCTGGAAGAAGGTTTCGCCGCCCGAGGTGCAGTCGCCGCTGCCGCCCGAGGTCAGACCGATCGCGGTGGAGCCCGCGAAGAGTGAGCCGCCGCTGTCGCCGGGCTCGGCGCAGACTGTCGTCTGGATCAGTCCGTTGACGATGTCGCCGTTGCCGTAGTTGACCGTGGCGTCCAGCGCGGTGACCTGGCCGTCGTGGACCTGGGTGGTGGAGCCGCTGCGGATCACCCTCATGCCGACCGTGGCCTCGCCGGCTCCGGTGATCGGCTGGACGGAGCCGTTGTAGAGGTTGACCTCGCTGGGGTGCGGTACGTCGGAGGTGTACCGCACCAGGCCGAAGTCGTTGCCGGGGAAGCTGGATCCCTCGTTGACGCCGATCTCGGCGCCCTGCGTGTCGGACCACCGGTTGATCGCCTCGGTGCAGTGTCCGGCGGTCAGAAAGAACGGCTGGCCGTCCTTGACCACGTTGAAGCCGAGCGAACAGCGCGCCCCGCTCCCCAGGATGGCGTCGCCGCCCGCGACGAAGGGCTTGAACTCCCCTGCGGACTTCCTGAGTTCGGCCTTGCCGCCGAGCCCGTCGACGACCTGGCTGAGCCTGTCCCAGGCGGCACCCTCGACCGTGCGGTCGGCGATGACGACGACCTTGTTGGTGACCGGGTCGACGGCCCAGGAGGTTCCGGGCATGGTGGCGTTGTCGGAGAGGGTCCGGCGGGCCGACTTCAGTTCGCTGGTGGAGTTCTGTACGACTCTGGCCCTGCCGCCCGCCTGGCGCACCCGCTCGGCGGCCGCCTCGTCCAGGACGTTCACGACGAGGTGCCTGGTGTCGGCGTCGTAGTACGCGCCCGCGGCGTCGCCGCCCAGGGTTTTGTCCAGCGTGGTTGCGAGATTTCCGGCCGCGTCCGCCGTCAGCGTCCGGGCTGAGATCCGGGGTACATCGTCACTGGCGTTCGCAGTCTGGAAGGTTATTCCCGCCGCGACCAGGGCGGCGACCGCCGAGCCGATCAGAGTCAGGCGCTTGCGCGATATCCGTCGGTGGTTCAACTTCGACCTCCTGTGGGGCCGCGTACGGACAAGTGGGGTGCCCGGACACGGAGGATGGGGCGGCCCACTATTCCGACAACCGCCGATAGCACACAAGGTCGAGTTCAGGACGCACGCATGACAACGACGCTTCGTCCAGGGCCCGTTCACGGGGCCGGGGTCACTAGGCATCCGTTCCAGGTGCGAACACTTGCCGCAGTCGGGAAGCGGCGGTGGGTGAGGACTAGTCCTGTCCTGTAATCGCCCCTGGGCAACGCACGACGCGCCGTCGATGTTTACCCGCATCGTCGAAACTTGATCCGGATTCCTCCCGATAAGCAGGCCCGGTACGGCCGCCCATCAGTCATCATCGAATGGGCGGTACATCCGGGGCCGAGCTGAGGAGGCGAGGGTGCGCAGTCGGGTGCGTGCGAGGGACGGTCGGCATCTGATGGTGGAGCGTCAGGGGGACCCGCGCGGCAGACCGGTATTCCTTCTCCATGGAACACCCGGCAGCCGGCTCGGTCCTGCTCCGCGCGGCATGGTCCTCTACCAGCGAAAGACACAACTGATCGCCTACGACCGTCCGGGGTACGGCGGTTCGGACCGGCTGCCAGGGCGCCGGGTGGCCGATGTCGCCGAAGACGTACGGGCCATTGCCGACCACCTGGGCCTTGAGCACTTCGCCGTGGTGGGCCGCTCGGGCGGCGCCCCGCATGCCCTGGCGTGCGCCGCGCTGATGCCTGACCGGATCACCCGTACCGCCGCACTGGTCGGCCTGGCGCCCTGGGGGGCCGAGGGGCTCGACTGGTTCGACGGGATGGCCGCGTCGAACGTACTGGCCTATTCCACCGCCGCCGCCTATCCGGACGGGCTCGCGGAGTCCTTCATCATCCGCTCGGCGGAGATCCGGCAGGATCCGATACGGCTCCTGGACGACCTGCGCCGGGAGCTGACCGACTCCGACCGCGTGGTGGTGAACGACGCCGGAATCCGTACCATGCTGCTCGCCAACTACCGTGAGGGGTTGCGGACTTCGGCGTACGGATGGATCGACGACGCGATCGCCTTCTGCCGCCCGTGGGGTTTCGACCCGGCGGACATCACCGGGCCGGTCATGCTGTGGCACGGCGAGAAGGACGTGTTCTCGCCGGTGGGGCACTCCCGCTGGCTGGCTGGGCAGATCCCCGGCGCCACGGCCGTGCTGGAACCGGCGGCGGCGCACTTCGACGCGCTGTCGGTGCTGCCCCGGGTGCTCAACTGGCTGCTGGACACCCGCGACCCGGCGGGCAACATGGTGCGCTGACCGGGACGGCCACAACGGCCGCCAGGGGCCCGCCGGCTCGTACCAAAGACCGGCGGGCCTCCGCGCGTCACACCGCCATCGGCTCCAGTTCGCGCCAGAACCTGGTCTCGTCCCTGGCGATCCTGGTCAGCGGATGGTCGTCGCCGAGCTGCCTGGCCAGCTCATCGCCCACCTCGGCCCGCAGCCGCAGTGCCTCGTCCTCGCGCCCCATCGCGTCCAGGGTGACCGCCGTGTTCGAGATCATGGCCAGCGTCTCCGGATGGTGCGCACCGAGCACCGCCTGGAGCTGGGACGCCACCTTCCGTTCGGTCTCCAGTACGATGTCGAGCTCGCCCCTGTCCGCTGTCGCGTTGGCCAGATTCATCACGCAGAACAGGGAGTTGGGATGATCCCGGCCGAACGCCGCGCGCATCGAGGCGACCACCTGCTTCAGCAGCTTCTCCGACTCCTGCGGCTCGCCCGCACCCGACTTGTAGACACCGAGGTTGTTCAGCGCCGCCAGGGTGTACGGGTGTCGCTCGCCCGGCACCCTCATGTACTGGTCGACGACCTCCTGGGCGGTGTTCCTGGCCTCGACGGCGTCACCCGCCGCGAACAGGTCGGCGGCCAGGTTGAGGTCGCAGGCCATCCACTCGGGATTCGCCGAGGTGTACTTGGCCCGGTAGCGGGCCCTGGTCGCGACGGTCAGCCTGCGGGCGTCCTCCAACCGGCCCGCCCTGCGCAGCGAGACGGCCAGGCTCTTCGCGGCGCTCAGTGTGGTGGGATAGGTGCGGCCGAGGGTTGCCTTGAGGCTGTCGTACGTACGGCTGAGCAGGTTGGCGGAGTCCTCGTACCGTCCGATCTCGCGCAGGTCCCGGGCCAGGTTCAGCGCGGAGGACAGACTGTGCGGGTGCTCGGGTCCCAGCACCTCCGAGCGCCGGTCGTAGACATCCTGGTCGATCTCGCGGGCCCGGGCGTACTGCCCGATGCTGCGCAGGTTCAGCGCCAGGTTGTTGGCCGCGGCGAGGGTCCGCGGGTGCCGGTCGTGGAAGATCCGGTTGAATCCGTCGTGGGCCTCGGTCGCCAGCTCGATCGCCCGGCCGTAGTCACCGAGCAGGCCGAGGTCGATGGCGAGTGAGCTGGTCGTCATGTACGTGTGCGGATGCTCGGGTCCCAGTACCTCCCGCTGCCGCTCCAGGGTGAGTTCGTCGAGCTGCCTGGCCTCCACGTAACGGCCGCGGGTGCGCAGGATGTTGGAGATGTGGAAGCAGAGGTAGAGGTACTGCAGGTCGCGCTCGCCGAGCTTCTCCTTCCAGATCTCGCGCAGTTCGTCGCTGAGGGTCGCCGCGGTCATGAAATCGCCGCGCTTCCACAGATAGCGCACCCGGTCGATCAGCAGCCTGCGGGTCTCGGGCTCCGCGCAGTTGCGCGCGTCGGACGGCCCCAGGTGCGGCCAGATCGTGGCGAAGCGCGGCCAGGTCAGCGGGTTGTCGATCGGCTCGACGTCATCGGGCCTCGCCCCCGCCAGGACCCGGTGGACGACATGCTGGGCATCGAGCTGCTCCTCCTCGCTGAGCTGGGCCCTGATGACGGCCTGGACCAGGCGGTGCACCTGGATGGAGTTGGAGACCTGGTCGACCTTGGCGAGGGCGAACCTGCCGATCTCCCGGATCACCGCGCCGAGTACCAGCTTCTCCTGGAGCGAGGAGTCGTACGGCTTGAGCGCCTCGATCATCTCCTTGCTGTACAGGAGATTGGCGGAGATCGGCTCGGGGGCGAAGAAGGCGCAGAGCTGGAGCAGCCGTACCGCCGCCGGTGAACGCTCCTTGAGCCGTTCGATGGAGATGTTCCAGGTGGCCGCGACGGGCTGCGGATAGCCCGCGGGCTGGTTGAGGGCGAGGACCTGGGGTGCCTGCCGGGCAAGCTGTTCCAGATAGGTGTCGATGGGGGTGGCGGTCTCCGCGATCCAGGCCGCCGCCTGTTCGACGGCGAGCGGCAGGTCGCCGACCGCGGTCGCCACCTGTGCGGCGTCCTCCTCGCTCAGCCCGGGGGCCCGGCGCTGGAGGTGCTCGACCGACTCCTCCCGCAGGAAGACGTCGACGGGCAGGGCGTCGCCGTGCTGCGACCACGCCTGGTTCCTGGAGGTGACCAGGATGTGGCCCGAGCCGCCCTGCGGGAAGTAGCGCCGGAGCATCTCGGGGTCGTCCGCGTTGTCGAAGACCAGCAGCCAGCGATCCGAGGGCACCCCGCGCCGCAGCAGGTCGACGGCCTCCTGCGAGGCGGCGGCCATGTCGTCGCCGCCCTGGGCGCCGAGCCGCACGGCGAGTTCGGCGAGGGCGGCCAGCACGTCGTCGGTCTGCTCCGACGATATCCACCACACCAGGTCGTAGTCGGCCATGAAGCGGTGTACGTATTCCAGGGCCACCTGGGTCTTGCCGACGCCGCCGAGCCCGTACAGGGTCTGCGGCTGCGGCAGGACGACGGCCATGCCGCCGCCGAGCTGGTCGCGCATCCGCTCCAGGACCAGGGAGCGGCCGGTGAAGCCGGGGTTGCGGGGCGGCGCGTTCCAGATACGGGGCACCGTGCCGGGGAAGCGTGGCCCGGGCGACACCCCGTCGCCGAGCTGGACCGGCCGGTCCAGGGCGCGCATCAGGGCGGTGGTGGCGTGCACCTCGTCCAGCCGGAACAGGTCGACCGGGTTGCGGTCGATGTACGCGGCGGACAGCCGCACATCGCTGACCCTGAGCGGCAGGAGCTGGCGGCGCCCGCCGCCCGGGTCCTCGGCGACGGCCCTGTCCCACAGCTCGACGGCCCGCTGCGACTTGAGGTAGGCGTTGGACAGCAGCACGATGGTGCGGGCCGCCCCGTCGGCCGCGGCGGGCTGCGGGGCGTCGG
>DATCWZ010000728.1:0-2629 GCA_036566065.1 Streptomyces sp.
CTCTTCGGCCTGATGTATGTCGCGGGCGAGGTGTCCACCGCCATCGGTACGTTCGCGAACTGGCTGCTCGCCACGGGCGGCGCGGGCGCGGGCTTCCTGCTGGGCGGCCTGTTCCTGCCGCTGGTGATGCTGGGCCTGCACCAGGCGCTGATCCCGATCCATACGACGCTGATCGAGCAGCAGGGCTTCACGGTGCTGCTGCCGATCCTCGCCATGGCCGGCGCGGGCCAGGTCGGCGCGGCGGCCGCGGTCTACGTGCGCCTCCCCCGTAACGAATCAATCCGCAGGACCATCAGATCCGCCCTCCCGGCGGGCCTGCTGGGCGTAGGCGAGCCCCTGATCTATGGCGTCTCGCTGCCCTTGGGCCGCCCGTTCATCACGGCCTGCGTGGGCGGCGCGTTCGGCGGCGGCTTCGTCGGCCTGTTCAACCAGCTCGGCGACTCGGTCGGCTCAACAGCCATCGGCCCGTCCGGCTGGGCACTGTTCCCGCTGCTGACCGGCAACCACGGCCTGGGCCCCACGCTCGCGATCTATGCGGGCGGCCTGGCGGCCGCCTATACCGCCGGGTTCGTAGTGACGTACTTCTTCGGCTTCAGCAAGACGCTGCTGGAGGAGTTCAACGTTTCCCAGGGATCGGCGCCCTCGATGATCGCCGCCAAGGGTCCCGAGAAGGAACCGGCCGGAGTCTGACCATGAGCCGAGTCCCCGTGGTCGACGGCTCGCGCGTGCTCCAGGACCTCCGTCTGTCCCGCAGCGCGCGCCATGCCTCAGACCGGCCCGTCATGCACGTCGCGCTCACGAAGCTCCACCGCGAACCGGCTCGCGGTCATGAAGTCATTGTCATTGTGCAAAACCACAAAGCCGTGATGGGCTGCAGTCGCGCAAATCTGCAGGTCGACAACGGACAATGCCTGGTGCGCACCTCGCTCGGCGGCCCGGCGCTGCAAACCGCTGATCCACTGCGCAGCGCTCTTCGGAACGGTGACGTCCTCATAGAGTCCATCGAACATCGCACTGAACGTCTCGTACTCCCGGAGGCTCCGCGCCGAACGGAGGAACTCCGTCCGCTGCGGGTAGCACGATCGCACGTCACCGTCCTCAACCGTCGACCGCCATGCCAAATGAAGCTCTTTATCCCGGAGCATGCGCCAGAGTGCTGTGGAGTCCAACAGGTAGCGGGTCAAGGGGACGGGACTTCCTTCTCCGCCCGGTGCGCTGCCTCTGCCCCATCGACGTCCCAGTCCTGCGCGAGTTGGAAGTACCTGTCATAGGCCTCGGCACGAACCAAGCGCTTGTTGTACTCCTCCAGCGCCTTCGCCACAGCGGCGGTTTTGGTCCGATGCCCACCGAGCCGCTTGGCCGTGGCCAGCGCCTTATCGTCTATATCGATGTGCGTGAGGGACATGCACGCCTCCATCTCTGTACATCCACATCTCGCATACCTTGTTCCGAGTGTACATAGAGACGGTCATCCGGCACTCGACGCACCAGCCGCGGTACGCAGGAACCGGACGAGGTCGTCCACGCCGTAACCGGGTGCCGACCCGCTCTCCGCGGCTGTCAAAAGCAGCTGCCCTCATGCGCGCGGCCCTGCCGGTCACCCCGCAGGACGTGCGGGTGCTGCGTGCGGTCGGGGCACACCAGGGCGCACTCGTCCCGCGATCTCAAGGTTTGCTGCGCGGATGGGCTCGACCACAGCGCTGGTACGTGGGGAAGGCCACCCATGCCGAGTGGGCGTCAGCCCTGTCGTTCCGAGTTTCCGACACCGAGCGGAAAGAATCCAGGTGTAGGGAATTTCTGCACGGGCACGAGATGTCTCGGAGGTTGATAGCAATGGTCCCCCTGATACTCGTTCTCCTGCTCGCCCTGATCCTTTTCGGTGCCGGATTCGCACTCAAGGCGCTGTGGTGGATCGCGGTCATCGTGCTCGCTGTCTGGCTCGTCGGACTCTTCGTCCGACCGGCAGCAACTGGCGGAAAGCGCGGCCGGTGGTACCGCTGGTAGATCGCCTTCACCAGCACTGATGCGGGTCGCCCCACGACTCGAAAGCTCTGGGGCCACCCGCATTTCCACATTCCGCACCAGCCGAAACACATTCACACGCGTGAGCCCGGAGAACACGGGAAACCGACGTACTGAGCGTCACTCACCATCATTTCGGTGGGATTCACCGCACCGAATGATCGTCGAGAAAGGAGCCATTCATGAGCGACAACCTGTGGGGTTACCAGCCTGCGAGCGGTCACACCGCGGGAGCCGATCTGACCGGATACTCGGTCGAGGCGACTGACGGAAGCATCGGCAAGGTCGACAAGCACTCCGACGAGGTGGGCTCGGCCTATCTCGTCGTCGACACCGGAGTCTGGATCTTCGGCAAGGATGTCCTGCTTCCTGCGGGCACGGTCACGGGGATCGACACGGAGAACCGGAAGATCTTCGTCGGCCTGACCAAGGATCAGATCAAGGACTCCCCGGAGTTCGACAAGCACAAGCACCTGGGGGACCCGGGCTACCACGCGCAGATAGGTGGCTACTACGGCGGCCACCACCTCGACTGAGTCGCCGCAGGCCGCCACACGCTCCGCTGCGTCAACGGCGGGGGCCAGCCCGAAATCATGGGCAGGCTCCC
>DATCWZ010000297.1:0-5954 GCA_036566065.1 Streptomyces sp.
GTCTTCGGCAGGGGCTTCGCCTGGGCCGCCCTGAACTGCACCTCCTGGCCGGTCCAACCTTCCGGCGCCGCCCACCGCATCGAGGCCAAGGGCGCGGCCCCGATCCTCGTGGTCGGCACGACGCGCGACCCGGCCACCCCCTACAAGTGGGCCGAGTCCCTCGCCGACCAGCTCTCCTCCGGCACCCTGCTCACGTACAAGGGCGACGGCCACACGGCGTACGGCCGGGGCAGCGACTGCATCGACACGGCCATCAACACGTATCTGCTCGAAGGCAACGTGCCCAAGAACGGCAAGAAATGCACCTGACCTGCGGATACGCCACCGACCCGGGGCGGTACGGAGCACTACCCGAAACTGTGTAGACTTGGCGTCGCTGCCGAGCGCACCATGGTGTGACGCAGCGTGCCGCCTTAGCTCAGATGGCCAGAGCAACGCACTCGTAATGCGTAGGTCTCGGGTTCGAATCCCGAAGGCGGCTCGGATCAGCCCCGGACTCACTCGCCGTGACCTGGGGCTTTTTCATGTCCGGGGCATGGGGGCCTTGGCTTTCTTGGCGGCCTTCGCGGCCTTGCAGGGCAGGACACTCAAGGGTGACGTCGGGTGTTGGAACTGTCCGCATGCCCCGTGAGCCAGCCGCACGGTGCCGATGCCGTCAAGATCGGCAGGCCCGGATCAGGGAGGCAAGGACGGCGTTCGGGTCGTGTAGGGGGCGGGTGCCGTCGGTGACGACTCGGCGTGTGCCGGGATCGATCGGGTTTGTCCGTGCCCAGTTGGGGGACCCGATGTTGATCTCGACTTCCAAGCCTGATGCTGTGGCAAAGCGTCGTTCGCTGACCGGTCCCCACGACTGGGTTCTGATCGGTTTACCGAGGGCGAGCTCGTCGGCCCACGCGTTGTCGGAATACTGGGACCCGTCTGTCGTGAGAAGGACGAGGTCGATGTCGGAGTCGGGCCGTGCGGCATTGCGAGCGCACGATCCGACAAGGAGGAGACCGACGACATCGTGTCGGCCTGCGGCCCATCGTGTGATGCGGTCGATGATCTCTCCCGTTTCGGCAACGCGTTCCGGTGGGACCCCGGTTGACTTACTCGTCGGCTGGTCGTCCCGGTGCATCGTGTTGCCTTTCGGGTGAGTAGCGGTTGCTTACTTCAGCTTGTCAATCCCCTCGGACTGTGGAGTCCTTCCTGGGCAGCCGGCTTCACGCGTCCGTCACTTGTTCCCGTGGTCCTCGACCAAAGTGGCGATCAGCGCGAGGAGCACGTCGGCGCGGTGACGGTCCTCTTGCTGGGTGCGCAGGGACTCGTTGGCGGCCCGGAGCCGGGCCAGGGCGGCGGGCTCACCGTCCATCACGTCGTCGACCACTGGTGCGGTGCAGGTCCAGGCACTCGGTGAGCAACCGAAGAGTAGCAGGCGAGGGCGGGTTGGGGTCTGGGTCGGCGTATGCGGTGGTCAGATACTGTGCGGGGTCGGTGAGGCTCCAGCCGACCACGGCGCCGTGCTGGACGAGGAGCGCCACGTCGGGGGCGATACCGATGCAGGCATCCAGCGGTTCGCCGAGGGCGTCGGGGTCGCGCAGACAGATCAGCACAGCGTCCCCGGCGGTGCGGCACAGCACCGTGCATGTCTCATGCCGGAACGATGTGCAGCGGATCGTCCGTCACCGTTGCACGCCAGTTGCCGTCGAATGACATTTTCGCGATCATTCCTGCCTCACATGATCTGGTCCTTCAGCGTCACGTCGACGTACTCCTGCACCGGTTCGAACAGTCCGTACGGCACGTACTGCGGGATCTCGCCGTGAGCGACCCGGGCGAGTCCGGCCAGTTCCTCCTCCACGGCGGCGCTTTCGCTCGCATCGATCAGACCTGTTCGAAGTGGAACGCCTTGATGAAGCAGTCGCGAGGCTGGGCGACCGCGAAGAGGATGCATTCCACGAGCGAGTGAGCGGTGAGGGTGTCCTTGGACCCACGTGGGGTGGTTTCCCACTCCTCGGAGAGCGGGTCGGGGTTGTCGAAGTCGGGTGGGTAGAGCGATATCACCCGGATTCCTTGGGGCCGCAGGCGCTTGGAGAGGATATCGGTGAACCCTGCCTGGGCGGACTTCGCTGCGTAGAAGGAGTCGTGGGCGTCCGAGCGGTGATGGCCCGATGTCCCGCAGGCGGAGATCATCGTCACGATGTCCGGTTTCTTCGAGTTGAGCAGAAGAGACAGAAAGTTCTTCACGGTCAGGACCGTGCCGGTGGCACCGGAGGCGATGGTGTCGATGACATCGGTGTCCGTTGCGGACAGCAGGTCCGGCCCCCCGAGCCAGCGTGAGCCGTTGTTGATGAGCAGATCGACACGGTCCGTGTGTCTGGTGACGCCGGTGGCGAAGTCACGGATCGAGGAGGGGTCCGTCAGATCGCAGGCGAAAGCGTGCACTCGCTGATGGCCACGGTCGCGGATCTCATCACGGACGCGTTCGGCAGCGGCGAGACGGCGTGCGGAGAGGAAGACCTCGGCTCCGAGGTCCGCGAGCCGGATCGCCAGGGTTCGCCCGAAGTCGCGGCCGGCTGCAGTGATGACGCAGCGGTGTTTGTCGAGTCTCATGGTGTCGCTCCGAGTCGTCGATCCATTGTGCCTCGGTGGTCCCGGGTGGTCGCCTCCCGGCGGGTCCCGCGGCTTGTGCACTCTTTCCATACGGGTGGGAGTGGCGCTGTGGGTGTGGGTGCGGCAGGCTCGCCGTCGCGTCCGGGAGCCGGCGCAGGGGAATCCTGGTCGCGGCCGCACCCCTCCAGAGACGGAGCCGTGTGCGTCATCCGTGCCTGGAACGCCTGGACTTGGCCCTTCCGTTGGCCGCCCGGCGGTCCTTGCTGCGCAGCCTGTGGGATGCCATGTACGTCACGATGGACACGACGACGATCCCGATGGTGACGCCCAGCATCAGCTCATCGATGGACGCTACCCGGGTCACGGCGTAGGCGACCCCCGCGAGCAGCGCGACCGCCCCCAGACCCCTGAGCGTGTTCAACTCTCCTCGACCTGCCTTCTCGAACTGTGCCCGCCTGCTTGCGGACGGGCACTCCGGCTCACTTCCACGCGGCCACGCGGGTCACGTACGACTTCACGATGGACGCGACGAGCCAGTACGCCCGTACGACCGTGTACACGAGCTCCGGAATCAGCAGTGCTTCGACGAGCATCGCCTTCCAGCCGAGGTTCCGGACACGGAGCGCCGGGTAGACGATCCAGAACGCGAAGACCGCCCACAGCAGGGGCTGATGGGAGAACCCGTACACGGCGACAAGGACGAGCTGCTTCGCACCCCAGCTCAGGATGTAGGCGAATCCCATCAGGCCCATGATCATGGTGGCGATGGAGTGCCAGGTGAACTTGGTCCAGCCGCGGCGGCGCAGAGTGTCCACGGTCCCGCGGCTCCACCGCTCGCGCTGCTGGATCAGCTCGCGCAGGGTGGGCATGAGGTCGGTGTAGGCGATGCACATGTGGTTGGCGGTCACCTTCCAGCCGGACTCCTTGAGCGCGAGAGTGGTCTCGTAGTCCTCGACCAGATTCCGGTGGTCCTCCCAGAAGACCTCGCCCCGCCAGTCGATCAGCCCTTGGAGGGCCTCGGCCCGGTAGAAGGAGCCGGCCCCTGACATGGTGTGCACATCCCGGCGGTACCGCGTGTTGGCGGCCCGGCCGTACTCGATGATCTGCATGCCCAGGAGATAGCGCTGCCAGGGGCTGCGCCACAGGTCGGTGCGGCCGAAGCAGGCCGCGCTGACGCCGCCGAGTTCCGGGTCGGACGCGATGACGTTGGTGGCGCGCTCGATGAACCTCGGGTGCAGCTCGGTGTCCGCGTCCATGACCAGGACGTGCCGCACTCGGTTGTTCAGCCGCCCGCCGACGGCCTCCCTGAGCCAGCGCAGACCGAAGTTGAGAGCGCCTGCTTTCTTGTGGGGGTTGTTCGCGAAGTTCAGGACGACCGTCGGCGGGGTGTTCTCGTCGTCGGCGAACCGGCGCGCGTACTCCTCGGTGCGGTCGGTCGAGTTGTTGACCACGACGACGATGAGCGCGGGCGGGCGGCTCTGTGCGGCCAGTGACTCCAGGGACATGAGGACCCCGACTTCCTCGTTCCGCGCCGGAACGAGGACGACGGTTTCGTACGCCGTCTCCCTGGGCACCTCGGCATGCGAGGCGCGGCTTCTGCGGTGTCTGCTGTGCGACGCGCTCCGCGTTTCGGCGCGCGAGCCCGACGCCGTCGTACCGGCCATGCAATCCCCCACCAGAAAATCTTCACACAACGTCCCTACGTTGCGCGCACGCGGTGAGCGCCTGACCGGAAACTATCGTACTGATGTGTTATCACCCAGGGTGAAGTTGCGATCCTTCAGGTCGCTGCCCACGCGTGGTCGAGCTACATGTGAATGCAGCACGTCCTGTTTTACGTAGTAAAAGTGCGATAACTCGGGCACTGGCGGCCGATAAGGCATGGCGGGCGACACCGAATGACAGTGACGAAAACCACACTGCTGAGGTGAGAGTCACTGCAGTGTCACGCTCTGAGTGGTGTGTGCATACGATGCGCCGGTGGTCAGCCCTGGATTCAGCCCCATATGCGTTGCGGCGCGCACCGTCGTGCCCGTCCGCCGGTGTCCGGCCGGGAAGTTCTCGTGAGCCGCCGACGCCGCGGTTCCTCGCATCGAGGTCGGAACGCACTCATCCTCGTAGTGTGCGTGTGCGTTGTCGCCGCGGGCGGGGTTCTGCTCCGCTCCTGGTGGAAGTCCTCGCATACCGAGCCTCCGGTACTCACGGTGCGCTACCGGACCGACGCCCCGGCTACCGCCGGTGTGGCCAAGCCGTGGCTGGAAGTCGTCAACACATCCGTGAAGACAGTGAAACTGGCCGATGTGACGTTGCGGTACTACTACACGGCGGACGGAGATTCGCCGTACGGCTCCAACTGCGTTCAAACTTCGCTTGGTTGCTCCCACATCACCCAGAAGACGGACGTCGTCGGGAACCCGGCGGACGGCGCCGACCACTACCTCCAGATCGGCTTCACTTCTGCGACGGGCAGTCTGGCTCCCGGCAGGAGCAGTGAGGGGATCGGACTTCAGCTTTACCGCGTTGATCACAAGAAGCTGAACCAGGCGAACGACCGCTCGTTCAACGCCGACAGCGCCACGTACGCACCGTCGAAACGGGTGACCGCCTACGTCAGTGGTGCACGCGTCTGGGGCGATGAGCCTGGCGGCGATGCGTCCGCGTCCGGGCGGGGCGCGCTCTCCGCCGCGCCGGAGCCGGCGCCGGCAGCACCCAAGGGGGTCCTCTTCGACGACTTCGCCTACACAGGTCCCCGCGACCCCGCGCTCTCCGCCAACGGCTGGGCGGTCCGCAGCGGTGAGGGCGGCCCGGGGATCAAGGACACCTGGTCGGCGGACGGCGTCAGCTTCCCGGCGGAAGAGGCCGGGGCGGACGGAGAGGAAGGCAAGGAGGGCCAGGCCCTTCAGCTGCGTGCCCGTACGGACGGGACCGAACGCGGCACCCTGCAGTCGGAGTTCCACAGCACCGCCCCGGCCTTCTTCACCGGCACCCTCGTCGCCCGGGTGAACTTCGGCAACGAGCCGACCAGCGGCAAGGACGGTGACCACATCGCCGAGTCGCTGTTCGGCATCTCTCCCGACCACGCGTCGTCGAAGTACAGCGAACTCGACTACGAGTACATGCCCAACGGAGGCTGGGGCCGGCTGGGCCCCCGGCTCGACACCACCAGTTGGCGCAGCAGCGAGCGGGGGGACAGGGCCACCGACTCGCATACGTCGAAGCTCGACGGATGGCACACCCTGGTGATCACCGCGGTCGGCGGGAGCGCCGTCTACTCACTGGACGGCGAAGAGCTGTTCACCATCTCTCCCGACCACGCGTCGTCGAAGTACAGCGAACTCGACTACGAGTACATGCCCAACGGA
>DATCWZ010000208.1:0-2384 GCA_036566065.1 Streptomyces sp.
GCAGCGGCCCCGCCGCGCTGCGGTGTCTGGAGCGGGCGGCCGCCGAGGGGCGCGGGTACGACGTGATGCTGGTCGACGCCGATCTGGGCATCCTGGCCACGGGCGGCGCCCGCGCTGTTCCCGTACCGGACAGTGGACCAGGCCGGCCTGCCGTCGTTGATGGCATCTCCCTGGTGGCCGGGGTCCGTTCGGGCCAGCCCTCGGTGCGTACGGTGGTGCTCGCCGAGAAGGACGACCCGCACCGCGCCGCTCTCGCCCTGCAGGCCGGGGCGTCGGGCTGGGTGGCCAAGGACTGCTCGCTCCAGCGGCTGCTCGCGGTGATCCGGGGGGTGCTGCGGGATGAGACGCATCTGCCGGCCGCCCTGCTGACCGGTGTCCTGCGGGAGTTGACGGCCGCGCGCAAGCACCGTACGGAGAGCGAGCGGCTCGTGGAGTCGCTGACGCCGCGCGAGCGCGAGGTGCTGCGCTGCATGGTGGCGGGCCTCGGCCGCAAGGCGGTCGCCGAGCGGCTGTTCCTGTCCCCGCACACGGTGCGTACCCATATGCAGAACGTGCTGGGGAAGCTGGGCGTGCACTCGACGCTGGCCGCCGTGGCGCTGGCCCGGCGGGCCGGGGTGGGCCCGGTGCGGCTAGGGGACGTTGTCGAACGGGGCGGTCAACTGGCGTAGCAGACCGGCCAGATCGCCCCGCTGGCGGCCGGTCAGCTCAGCGAGGATGGCGCGCTCCTGGGCGAGCAGCCCGGCCAGTGACTGGTCGGCCTTGTCGCGGCCCTCCGGCGTCAGCCGGACGAGGACCCCGCGCCGGTCGCTCGGGTCGGGCAGCCGCTCGACGAGGTTCTTCTTGGTCAGCCGGTCGATGCGGTTGGTCATCGTGCCCGAGGTGACCAGCGTCTGGGTGAGAAGCTGCCCGGGGGAGAGCTGGTACGGTGCGCCGGCGCGGCGCAGCGACGTCAGGACGTCGAACTCCCAGGGCTCCAGATGATGCTCGGCAAAGGCGGTCCGCCGGGCCCGGTCGAGATGACGGGCCAGCCGTGACACACGGCTGAGCACCTCGAGCGGTTCCACGTCGAGGTCGGGGCGCTCACGGCGCCATGCAGCGACCAGTCGGTCGACCTCGTCCTCCATGACGATCAGTGTAGAGGGTTCCTCGATGTGAAGTCTCTTGAATTCAAGTGTCTTGACATCAAGATAATTTGGGTGTGATCCTGGACTCATGACCGCACCCACCTGGGATCCGCAGCAGTACCTGCGCCACGCGGACCACCGCACCCGCCCCTTCCACGACCTGCTGGCCCGGATCGAGGACCCGCCCGGCCTGCCGGACGCCCGGATCGCCGACCTCGGCTGCGGCGCGGGCAACGTCACCGTCCTGCTCGCCGCGCGCTGGCCGAAGGCCCGCATCACCGGCTTCGACAACTCCCCGCAGATGCTCGAACGGGCCCGGACCCTCGCCGGACCCCTGCTGGACTTCGCCGAGGCCGACGCGGCGACCTGGACCCCGGAGGACGGCAGCTACGGCCTCATCGTCTCCAACGCCCTGCTCCAGTGGGTACCCGGACACGCCGACCGCTTCCCCGACTGGATCGACGCCCTCGCACCCGGCGGCACATTCGCCTTCCAGGTGCCCTCAAACTTCGACGCCCCCAGCCACGCCCTCATGCGGCAACTCGCCGAATCCCCACGCTGGAGCGGGCGGCTCGGCGGACTGCTGCGGCACGCCGACGCGGTCCTGAGCCCCGCGGCGTATCTGGAACACCTCGCCGCCCCCGGCCTCACCGCGGACGTCTGGGAAACCACCTATCTGCACCTGCTGCGGGGCGAGGACCCCGTACTCGACTGGGTGAAGGGCACCGGGCTGCGCCCCGTCCTGACCGTCCTCGCCGACGACCCCGAGGCGCGCGACGCCTTCGTGTCCGAATACCGCGACCTGCTGCGCACGGCCTATCCGGCGGGGCCGCACGGCACGGTGTTCCCGTTCCGCCGCATCTTCGCCGTCACCCGTAAGGACGCCACCCGTAAGGAGTAATGATGATCGCCGCCGTGGACCATGTGCAGCTCGCCGCCCCCGCGGGCTCCGAGGATGCCCTGCGCGCGTACTACGTGGGCGCCCTGGGCATGACGGAGCTTCCCAAGCCCCCGGCCCTCGCGGCCCGCGGCGGCTGCTGGTTCACGGCGGGGCCGGTCCAGCTCCACCTGGGCATCGAGCACGACTTCCGGCCGGCGAGGAAGGCTCACCCGGGCCTGCGCGTCACGGACATCGACGCGTACGCCGCCCGGCTCGCCCGGCACGGCGCCCCGGTGGAGTGGGACCGGGACCTTCCCGGTCACCGCCGCTTCTATTCGTACGACCCGGCAGGCAACCGGCTGGAATTCCTGGAACCGGCC
>DATCWZ010000538.1:0-4221 GCA_036566065.1 Streptomyces sp.
CGGGCGTGGCAAGGACCGGCCTGTTCTCGTCGTCGCCCGGGAGCGGACCGGCTCGCTCCTGGCCGTACAGCTCTCCAGCAAGCAGCACCGGATGGACCGCGAGTGGGTGGCCCTGGGGTCCGGGCCGTGGGACCGCTCGGGGCGGCCGTCCTGGGTCAACCTGGACCGTGTGCTGCGCGTGCACGAGGACGGGATGCGGCGCGAGGCATGCGCCCTGGACCGGGGCAGGTTCAACCTGGTCGTGATGCGGCTGGCGGAACGTTACGGCTGGTCCTGAAAGGCAGCGGCACCGTCACCCCGTTCCGTGAACGCCCGGGCGAATGCCGCCCGGGCGGCGGAGCGGGGGCCGTTGTCGGGCCCTCCCCGGTCCAGGATGCCGAAGACGACCCGCTCGAAGTGGCCCGAGAACCGGCCACCGTCGTCGAGCAGCGCACGGAACGCGCCGGCCACCTGCACCGGGTCGTTCATGAACACTCCGCACTCCCAGGCCCCGAGCACCAGCCTGCGGTAGCCGCGGACGGCCGCCACCTCAAGCACCCGTTCGGCCCTGCTCGCGAGCGCGGCCGGAATGCGGTGGGCCAGTTCCGGGGTCCTGCCGCGGATCACCCCGGCGTTGGGCGCGGGCGAGGTCAGGAAGCCCACGGTGTACGGGGCGGCCAGGAGCCGTCCGCGGTCGTCCCGGAAGACCGGCACACCGGGCGAGTGGATCACCCGGTCGGTGTAGAACGCGCTGCGTTCGGCGCGGTGGTACGCGTAGAACTCGGGGGCCCGCAACAAGGTGGCGTAGAGCGCCGAGCCCCGGCACAGGGCCTCCTCCTGGGCCTGCGCGCCATTGAGGTATCCCCCGCCGGGATTGCGGGCCGACGCGAAGTTGAGGACGGCGACCTTGCCCGTATTCCCGCAGGTCAAACGGTGTGCGGCCTGCAGGCTGCTCTCGCCGGTCACCTCGAACACCGGGGTGCGGTCCGTGTCCAGGACGGCGACCGGCACGGGCTCCGGTCCGTACAGCCTGGTGCCTGACAGCGCGGCCGTCAGAGCCCGCTCGATGCTCACCTCGTGCCCGTCGGCCCTGCGGTAGCGGCCGGCCGCGACGATGGCCTCTGTCTCGTGCGCGATGCCGCGCAGCCGTGCGCTCATCGGCGCTCCCCCCTGTGGTGCATACGGGGCATGCCGGGCGGCCCGCAGCATGGACGCAACCGCTTTTCCGTCGCACAGGGGCACCCTTGTGCGAAATCCCGGGAGGGGTTTGGGTGGTAGCGACGTACTCGACGAGGAGGCCAGCATGCCCCAGGACACTCCCGGCGTTCACGGCCCGTTTCTGCCCGCGGCGTCCCTGTGCGAGGACGAGGCGCAGGACCTCCTGCACGGCATATGTTTCAAGACCGGGCCGCCCCGGACGGTCGGCGTGGAACTCGAATGGCTCATTCTCGACCATGAGAATCCCGAGCGTCCGGTTTCCCGCGAGCGGCTGATCGCCGCGGCCGATGCCGCCCGGGAGCTGACACTGAGTTCGGCGCTGACCTTCGAGCCCGGCGGCCAGCTCGAACTCAGCTCCCTGCCCGCCGGTTCCCTGATGGCGTGCGTCGACGCCACCGCCGCCGATCTCGCCGCCGTACGGTCCGCGCTGGCCCGGCTCGGCCTCGCGCCGGTCGGCCTGGGCGTCGACCCGTGGCACTCCCCCCAGCGGCTGCTCCGGGAACCCCGGTACGAGGCCATGGAGGCCGCGCTGGACCGGTCGGGTCCGGCGGGGCGCGCCATGATGTGCACCTCCGCCTCCGTCCAGGTCTGTCTGGACGCCGGTGAGGAGGAGCCGGGACCCATGGGATACGGGCGCCGCTGGCAGCTCGCGCACCTGCTGGGCGCGGTCCTGGTGGCCTCGTTTGCCAACTCTCCCTTCCAGCAGGGCCAAAGGACCGGCTGGCGCTCCACGCGGCAGTTCCTGTGGGCCGCTCTGGATCCGGCGCGGACGCTGGCCCCGTCCGGCCGTCTCGCGCCGCGTGACGCCTGGGCGGCCCATGTGCTGGACTCGCCGGTGATGTGCATCCGGAGCGAGACGGCTCCCTGGGCGGTGCCGGACGGGCTGAGCTTCCGGGAGTGGATCCGGCGCGGCGACCCGCGGCAGCCTGAGCGCGCCGATCTCGACTACCACATCTCGACGCTCTTCCCGCCGGTCCGTCCGCGCGGGCATCTGGAGCTGCGCATGATCGACGCCCAGTCCGGTGACGACGGGTGGCTGGTGCCACTCGCCGTCACCACCGCTCTGTTCGACGACGCGGAGGCCGCCGAAACCGTGTACCGCGCGGTGAAACCGCTGGCCGAGACGGCGGGCCGGCCGGCCGCGCCCCGTAATCCCCTGTGGATCACGGCGGCCCGTGACGGTCTGACCGATCCGGAACTGCGCACGGCCGCGGTCTCCTGCTTCGAGGCCGCGCTGGACGCGCTGCCCCGGATCGGCGCCTCCGAGGCCGTACAGCACACGGTCGCCGCGTTCACCGACCGGTTCGTGGCCCGCGGCCGGTGTCCGGCCGACGAGCTGACCGGACCGACCGGCCTCACCGGTCTCGCCGGCCCCACTGGCCTCACCGGGACGGCCGGACCGCAGCACGGAAAGGGCACCCGCTGATGACGAACACACCTTCCGGCCGCCCCCACACGGCGCAGGCCGCCGACGCGCTCGACACGGAGGCGCTCAGAGGCCGCGCCCTGACCGCTCTCGTCACCGCCCGCGAGCGCACCGCCCTGCTCACCGACAGTGTGGACGAGAACGATCTGTGCGCCCAGCACTCCCCCCTGATGTCGCCCCTGGTCTGGGACCTGGCGCACATCGGCAACCAGGAGGAGCTGTGGCTGCTGCGCGCGGTCGGCGGGCGCGAGGCGATGCGCCCCGAGATCGACGGTCTGTACGACGCGTTCGAGCATCCCCGGGCCAGCCGGCCCTCGCTGCCGCTGCTGTCGCCCGCCGAGGCGCGGGCGTACGCCTCCGACGTACGCGGCAGGGCGCTGGACATCCTCGACGGTGCGCCGCTCCACGGTGCCGGCCGTCCCCTGGAACGGGCCGGTTTCGCCTTCGGCATGATCGCCCAGCACGAGCAGCAGCACGACGAGACGATGCTGATCACGCACCAGCTCCGGTCGGGCCCCGCGGTGCTCACCGCCCCCGAACCGCCCGCCGCCACCGACGCCGACGCCCTGCCCCCGGAGGTCCTGGTGCCCGCCGGGCCCTTCACCATGGGGACGTCGGCCGAACCATGGGCGCTGGACAACGAGCGGCCCTCGCACCGGCGTGACGTCGCCGCGTTCCTCATCGACACGGCGCCGGTCTCCTGCGGCGCGTACGCGCGGTTCATCGAGGACGGCGGATACACCGACCCGCGCTGGTGGGCGCCCGAGGGCTGGGCCATGGTCCGCGAGGACGGCCTGACCGCCCCGCTGTTCTGGCGGCGGGACGCCGGGCAGTGGCTGCGCCGCCGCTTCGGGGTGACCGAGCCGGTCGTACCGGACGAGCCGGTACTCCACGTGAGCTGGTACGAGGCCGACGCGTACGCGCGCTGGGCGGGCAGACGGCTGCCGACCGAGGCGGAGTGGGAGAAGGCCGCCCGGCACGATCCGGTCTCCGGCCGGTCCCTGCGCTACCCGTGGGGCGACGACGACCCGACACCCGAACGGGCCAACCTGGGCCAGCGGCATCTGCGTCCCGCCCCGGCCGGGGCGTATCCGGCGGGCAGGTCCCCGCTCGGCGTGGGACAGCTCATCGGCGATGTGTGGGAGTGGACCGCGAGCGACTTCACGCCCTACCCGGGCTTCGCCGCCTTCCCTTACCGTGAGTACTCCGAGGTCTTCTTCGGGCCGGAGTACAAGGTGCTGCGCGGCGGCTCGTTCGCCGTGGACCAGGTCGCCTGCCGCGGGACGTTCCGCAACTGGGACCTGCCGGTGCGCCGCCAGATCTTCTCCGGCTTCCGCACCGCGGCGGATGTCTGATGTGCCGGCATCTCGCGTATCTGGGGCCGTCGGTGGCGCTGGGCGAGCTGCTCGTATCGCCCCGGCATTCGCTCGTACGCCAGTCCTGGGCGCCGCGGCGGCAGAAGTACGGCACGGTCAACGCCGACGGTTTCGGGGTCGGCTGGTACGCGGACGGCGACCCCGTCCCCGCGCGCTACCGGCGCCAGGGGCCCGTCTGGGGGGACGTGGCCTTCGCCGATCTGGCCAGGGTGGTACGCAGCG
>DATCWZ010000400.1:0-2438 GCA_036566065.1 Streptomyces sp.
GCTTCGGCGACCAACTGCATGGAGCGGGTCATGGAGGGTGCGAGCGTCCGCACCTTGGCCGCGAGCGCGGCGGGCGCGGGCGGCGAAGTGGCTTTGAAACTTTCCTTCACGTCATGGGTCACATCTGAAAGTTACTTTCAAAGGAGATGTCCGTCAATCCCCCTTTGGGTTCCTCTTTACCCAGCGGTCAGCGGGAGCAGCAGCGGGGCCACAATGGAGCCATGGAGCTGAACACCCTGGAACAGGAGCTGCACGCGGCCCGTGCACGGGTGATCGCCGACCTGGTCGCGGGCGATGTGGCCCGGGCCGAGATCGTCTCGCTGGTCGAGGACGCGGTGACCCACCGGCGGTGGTGGGTCGGGCAGTGGCCCGAGGGCGCCGCGTATGTGACCGGGCTGATCGCCCAGGACGTACAGGACGCCCTCCTGGAGAGCCACGGCCGCTGGCCGCTGTGTCCGGTGTGCACGGAGCAGGACCCGCACGCCCTCGATGTCGAGCCGGAGCTCGGTCCCGACCCGCACTGGGTCTGTACGAGGGCGGCCGTATCGGTGGCGCCCGTGGGTGAACTGGGCGGAGTGCCGCACACGTGACCGTATACATCGACCCGCCGGACTGGCCGGGCCACGGGCGTTTCTGGTCCCATCTGGTCAGCGACGCATCGTTCGAGGAACTGCACGCCTTCGCCGCCTCGATCGGCTGCCCGCCGCGCGCGTTCGAGCGTGACCACTACGACCTGCCGCAGATCCGCTACGCGGACGCGGTCCGCGCGGGCGCGTTGGAGTGCGGCTCGAAGGAAATCGTGCGCCGGCTCACGGACGCGGGACTCCGACGCCCGAAGGGGCGCCCTGCGCCTCAGCCGCCCCAGCCGCCCCAGTGACACCCGCGGGCGCCCCGGCCACCAGCCGGGACCGGGCGGCGCCATCGGTCCGTTCCAGCCGCATCGAGACGACCGCGGTCAGCAGGGCCGGCACCATCATGGCCGCGCCCGCCCAGGCCGTCGCCGCGAACCCGAAGTCCGCGTCGATCACCGAGCCGCCGAGCCACGGGCCGCTCATGTTGCCCAGGTTGAACGCGGCCGTCGTCGTCGCCCCGGCCAGCGTCGGCGCCGCGCCCGCCACGTTGAACATCCGGGCGTTGAGCGCCGGGGCGGTGAAGAAGGCGGAGAAGCCCAGCAGGAACGACAGCGTGACCACCGCGAGCGGGCTCGACGCGAACACCGCGAGTGCCGCCAGGAAGGCCGTCGACGCCAGAATGCCGCTCAGCAGCACCCCGAACAGGTGTGCGTCAGCGATCCGGCCGCCCACCGTCGTACCGATCAGCGCCCCGACACCGAAGAGCCCCAGTACCCACGGCACCCAGCCCGACCCGAGACCCGCGACATCCGTCAGCAGCGGCGCCAGATAGCTGAACGCGCAGAAGACACCGCCCGCCGCGAGCGCCGTGATCACGATCGCCAGCCACACCTGCCGGTCCCGGTAAATCGTCACCTCGCGCCTGAGTCGCGGCTTCGTCTCGGGCAGCGGGATGCGCGGGATACGGGTCACGATGCCGACCAGGGCCACCCCGGACGCCGCGCCCACCGCCCAGAACGCCGACCGCCAGCCCAGGCTCTCGCCGAGGAACGCGCCCAGCGGCACGCCCAGCACGTTGGCGATCGACAGTCCGCCGATCATCACGGCCATCGCCCGCGCCCGCGCGTTCACCGGCACCATCGCGATGGCGACCGCCGCACCGACCGCCCAGAACCCTGCGCACGCGAAGGCGCTCACCACGCGGGAGGCGAAGAGCACCTCGTACGTCGGAGCCATCGCGCCCGCGATCTGGCCGAGGCCGAAGACCGAGATCAGCGCGATCAGGGTGGTACGGCGAGGCAGCCGCAGCGTGGCCACGGCCAGCAGGGGCGCGCCGATGACCATGCCGATCGCGAAGGCGGAGATCAGCAGGCCCGCGCGGGGAATCGACACGTTCATGTCGTCCGCGATGGGCGGCAGCAGGCCCGACAGCATGAACTCGCTGGTGCCGAGAGCGAACACCGAAAGGCCGAGGACGTACACGGCCAGGGGCATAGGGGGGCGGTTGGAGGCGGAATCGGGCATGACTCTCTGCAACGCGGCTCCCGGCCCTGGCATTCCCCAGGTTGCCCCGCCCGCGCGCCTCAGCGGATGAGCAGGTCCAGTTCCGTCGTCAGATTCTGCCGGGCCCTCGGCTCCCACCTGGCCGCCCCGTGCGGCGTACGGAACAGCCGGGGCAGGCCCAGCAACTGACGCAGCACATTCGCCCGGCCCTGCCGGAAGACCTCGTCCGGCACGAAGCCGTACTCCTCGCGTACCCGCGCCGCGTACTCCGCGTACTCCCTGGGCCCGGTGGCCAGGACCGCCAGGTCCGCGTCGCACAGCGCCTCGCCGTTGGTGTCGCCCGCCGCCGGGTCGTGGTCGGCG
>DATCWZ010000771.1:0-2389 GCA_036566065.1 Streptomyces sp.
GGGAGCCGCGCCCGCCTGGACCAGTTCGAGGACCTCCTGGGCGAGCCTGCGCCGTACCGTACGGGCCGAGTCGCGCCGGTCCCGCTCCACGGCGATCAACTGGGTGACACCCTGCAGCAGGTCGAGCCGTTCGGTCGACCAGTCGCCCGCGTCCGCCTCGACGGCCAGCAGCCACTCCGAGAGCACCGACTCGCGGACATCGCGCGCCTCGCGTACGTCACCGGAAGCCGGGCCGGTACCCCGGCCGCTGTTCCGGACCGGGAACAGCGAATACGCCGTACCGTCCAGGACCGCCCGGTGCGGTCCCCGGCGCCCCGCGCGGGTCGCCGCCAGATGCAGACCCGCCAGCGCCGCGCCGACGGGACCGGCGAACGGCCCGGCCCCGGCGATCAGCCTGCCCGTGGGTGACAGGACCCAGGCGCGCAGATCCAGATCGGAGGTGAGCAGATCGAGAACCACCTCGGGACCGCCGCCCGCCGGGCCCGAGGTCATCATTCTTCGGTGCCGGTCGACGACGGCCGCGAGATCGCCCGCACGCTCCCCGGAGATGTGGCGCACCACATGCTCGGTGATCGTCGCGAACGCGACGGACTCATGGACGGCGAACAGCGGCAGATGGTGCTGGAGGCACGCTTCGATCAGATCGTCGGGGACGGCACCCAGCTCCGCCTCGCCCGCCGCGAGCCCGGCGACCCCGGCGCCCACCAGGATCCGTACGAACGGCTCGGAGTCCGCGGGCTCCCGGCGCCAGGCCAGACCCGACAGGACCAGCTCACCGCCGGAGAGATAGCGGCTGGGGTCGCGGAGGTCCGTCGTCATGACGCCCCGGACCGAGCGGTCCAGCTCGTCCTCACCGCCGAGCAGCCGCAGGCCCAGCGCGTCGGTGTCCAGCAGTGCGCGCAGCCGCATCTCATCGCCGCCGATCTCTTGGTTGGTGCGGGGCGGGTACTCATGTGGCGTGATGAGGCTTCCGGTCCCCGTTTTTCGTTCGAATCTACAAGATGGGGGAGGGGACCGGGCAACGCCTTCATGGTTTCGGTGACTGCACCGAGTGGAGCATCGCTTGTGTACTGGGTCACATACCGCGCGAGAATTGATCCAGGAGAGCCCGGCCCGTCCCAGCCCGGCCGTTCCCGGCCGAACGGCCCCACCGAGAAGAAGAGAGCCAGTCATGGACTTCCTGCGCCCCGCGAGCTGGGAGGAGGCGCTCGCCGCCAAGGCCGAGCATCCGGCAGCCGTCCCCCTCGCGGGCGGCACGGATGTGATGGTCGAGATCAACTTCGACCACAGGCGGCCCGAGTACCTCCTGGACCTGAGCCGCGTCGGTGAGCTGTACGAGTGGGAGGTGGGCCCGGAGACCGTACGGCTCGGCGCGTCCGTTCCGTACAGCATGATCATGGAGCGGCTGAGGGCCGAGCTGCCGGGCCTCGCGCTCGCCTCGCACACCGTCGCGTCTCCGCAGATCCGCAACCGCGGCGGGGTCGGCGGCAATCTGGGCACCGCCTCGCCCGCTGGAGACGCCCACCCGGCGCTGCTCGCGGCGGGCGCCGAGGTCGAGGCCGTATCCGTCCGCGGTACGCGCATGATCCCCATCGATGCCTTCTACACCGGCGTCAAGCGCAACGCGCTGGCCCCCGACGAGCTGATCAGGGCCGTGCACATCGGGAAGGCCGACGGGCCGCAGCAGTTCTCCAAGGTCGGCACCCGCAACGCGATGGTCATCGCCGTCTGCGCGTTCGGCCTGGCCCTGCACCCGCGCACGCGCACGGTCCGCACGGGCATCGGCTCCGCCGCCCCCACCCCGGTCCGCGCCGGGGCGGCCGAGGAGTTCCTGAACGCCGCGCTCGACGAGGGCGGGTTCTGGGAGAACGGCAAGCCGATCACGCCCTCGGTCGCCAAGCAGTTCGCCGCACTCGCCTCCGGTGCGTGCAACCCGATCGACGACGTACGCGGCACCGCGGCATACCGGCGGCACGCCGTGGGCGTCATGGCCCGCCGCACGCTGAGCTGGGCCTGGGAGCAGTACCGCGGCGCCGACCGCACCCTCGAAGGAGCTGCCTGACCATGCGGGTGAATTTCACGGTCAACGGCCGCGAGCAGCAGGCCGATGACGTCTGGGAGGGCGAGTCCCTGCTGTACGTGCTGCGCGAGCGCATGGGCCTGCCCGGCTCCAAGAACGCCTGCGAGCAGGGCGAATGCGGCTCCTGCACGGTCCGTCTCGACGGCGTGCCGGTCTGTGCCTGCCTGGTCGCGGCGGGCCAGGCGGAGGGCCGGGAGGTCATCACCGTCGAGGGCCTCGCCGACTACGCCCGGCACCGGGCCGAGGCCCACCCCGGCGCGGGCTGCGCCTCCGGGGCCTGCGGCACCACGCTCGACGCCGCTCAGCGGT
>DATCWZ010000704.1:0-2122 GCA_036566065.1 Streptomyces sp.
GTCGCCGCGGGAAGTGGCGTCCGGCGCAGAACCGGCCGCCGCCCGGCGGGACTTGGCACCGAGGAAGAGTAGCGCGCACAGCCCGCCCGCGAGGGTGCTGACCGCGGCGACCTCCATCACCAGACGCATACCGTCGACATAGACAGGTCCGACGGCGTCCATCACCTGGCGCCGGGCCTCCGGGGGCAGGCCGCCGGCCCGGGACAGATCGCCGTCGCCGAGCAGTTCGGCGTACTTGGCCTGCGCCCGCGCCGGCAGATCGGTCCCGGCGAGCGCCCCCGGCAGGGCGTCCCGCAGATGGCGCAGCAGCAGGGCGCCCGCGAGTGCCACCCCGAACACGGCACCAACCTGCCGGAACGTGTTCGACACGCCCGACGCGGTACCCGCCTGCTCGGCCGGTACGGAGCCCAGCAGCGCCACCGTCGCGGGCGCACCGGTGAACGACACGCCCACCCCGAGCAGCGCGAGCGACCACCAGTACCCGCTGAACCCGGTGCCCGCCTCCAGCACCGTCAGCCCGAGCAGGCCGGCCGCCGAGATCACCGATCCGATGACGATGGGCAGCCGCGGACCGCTCTTCGCGGCGACGACGCTGGCCACGAACGAGGCGATCATGATCGGCACCGTGAGGGCCAGGAACCGCACGCCGGTCTCGATGGTGGTGAGCTGGTTGATGCTCTGCAGATAGAGCGTAAGCAGGAAGATCACGGCGAACAGGCCGAACAGACTGAGGAAGTTGACGATACCCGCGACCACGACGACCGGGCTGCGGAAAAAGCTCATCGGCAGCATCGGGTCCTGCTGGCGCAGCTCCCACAGCACGAACAGCAGCAGGGTCACGGCCGAGACCGCGAAGCAGCCCAGGATCAGCCCGGACTTCCAGCCCTCGGTGTTGCCCTCGATGAGCCCGTAGGCCACCAGGCCGATGGCAGTGATGAGCAGCAACTGGCCGACGGGGTCCAGGCGCCGGCTGCGTGGGGAGGTGTTCTCGGTGAGCAGCTTGCCGAGGACGAGGGTGGCGATGACGCCGATCGGCACGTTCACCCAGAAGATGCTCTGCCAGCCGTAGTGGTCGACGAGCAGCCCGCCCAGCACCGGTCCCGTGGACAGGGCCAGACCGCCGACGCCCGCCCAGATACCGATGGCCTTGGCACGCGGGGCCTCTTCCGTGTACGCGGCGGAGACCAGCGCGAGGGAGACCGGAATCATGATCGAGCCGCAGACGCCCTGCAGGGTGCGGCCGACGAGGAGGACGCCGATGGAGCCGGACAGCGCGCAGACCACTGAAGAGAGCGTGAAGCCGACCAGACCGCCGAGGAAGATCTTCTTGCGGCCCAGTACGTCACCGAGGGTCCCGGCGGTCAGCAGCAGACACGCGAAGGTCAGGGTGTACGCGTCGATGATCCACTGGAGCTGGGTGATGTCCGCGGACAGGTCCTTCTGGATGTCCGGTAACGCCACATTCACGATGGTGGCGTCCAGATAGACCATGAACACGCCGAAGCACAGGAAGGCGAGCCGCAGGCCCTTCCTGCTGCCCGGACTGGTGGTGTCACTCATCGCGTTTCCTCACAGACATCGGGCACGGATCGGCATGGGGTCGTGGCACGCAGAACTGCTCGGATCGCCACCCCCGTAGCGTAAATGACCGACGGTCAGTCAGTCAATGACCGGCGGTCAGTCAGTTGTGGGGTTAAATGGGAGTACGTTCCACGACGGGAGGCGGGCCCATGGCTGAAACCGCGACATCCGCGACGACTTCGGAGACGACGGCCCCCGAGACCCGGACGCGCCGCAAGCGCCGCACCCTGAGCCCCGGCGACCGCCGCGCCGCTCTGATCAAGGGCGCCTCCGAGGTGTTCCAGGAGAAGGGCTTCGCCGCCGCCACGGTCGCCGAGCTCGCCATGGCGGGCGAGGTGGCCAAGGGCACCTTCTATCTCTACTTCGACTCCAAGGACCATCTCCTCGGCGCGATGTGGGAGGAGTACGTCGACCGCTTCCTGCAGGACACCCGCGCCATGCTCGACGAGGGCGGCGCCTGGTGGCCGAGCCTCGACCGGCTCATCCGCACGCTCGTGGAGCACGCCGTCGAGAACTCGTCCCTGCACCGGATCGTCTACGG
>DATCWZ010000785.1:0-3104 GCA_036566065.1 Streptomyces sp.
CAGGCTGTCCCTGCCGGAACTGGCCCCCGAGGTCTACAAGGCCCTGGTCCGGATGGACGCCGCCGCCCGCAAGGGGCTCGACCCGAAGCTGCTCGAACTGGTCAAGATCCGGGCCTCGCAGCTCAACCACTGCGCGTTCTGCCTGGACATGCACACCAAGGACGCGCTAGCGGCCGGCGAGTCCGTCGAGCGGATCATCCAGCTCGGCGCCTGGGAGGAGTCGGAGCACTTCTATACGGAGAAGGAGGCCGCCGCGATCGCGCTGACCGAGGCGGTGACGGTCCTGACCGACGGTTTCGTACCGGACGAGGTGTACGCGAGGGCCGCCAAGCACTTCGAGGAGGCGGAGCTGGCGCAGCTCATCGCCGCGATCACGGTGATCAACGCGTGGAACAGGTTCGGTGTGACCGCCCGTCTGGTGCCGGGCCACTACACCCCGGGCGACTTCAAGCACTGACCCGCCGCTTGTCATTTTCTGGAGTCCGCCCATGCATGAGCCCGTGTCCGAGCACGATCCGGCGCCGACGGATGCCGTGTCCGTCTTCCGCGCGCTGCACCACGGCCGTGCCCCCGGCGACCCGTTGGTCCTGCCCGGGCCGTGGGACGCCATCAGCGCCCGTACGTTCGAGGACGCCGGGTTTCCCGCGCTGGCCACGCCGAGCGCGGGGGTCGCGGCGGCGCTCGGTTACGAGGACGGGCGAACACCCGCCGACGAGATGTTCGCGGCGGTGGCCCGGATCGCGCGTGCTGTGACGATCCCGGTGTCCGCCGACATCGAGGCGGGCTACGGGCTGGAGCCGAAGGAACTCGTGGAACGCCTGCTGGACTGCGGGGCGGTCGGCTGCAACCTGGAGGACTCGGTCGACGGCGTCCTCACCGATCCGCGGCAGCAGGCCGACTGGCTGGCGCGGGTGCGGGCGGCGGCGGGTGACCGGCTGTTCATCAACGCCCGCGTCGATGTGTACATCGGGGACGTTTCGCCGGGCGCGGACCGGGAAGCGGAGGCGATCGCCCGGGCACTGCTGTACACGGCGGCGGGCGCCGACTGCGTCTATCCGATCCTCGCCCCGCCCGAGGCCGTCGCCCAACTGGCCGCCGCCGTCCCGGGTCCGCTGAATGTGCTGGGCGCGGCGGACGATCCGTCGTCCGTACGCCGGTACGGCGAGCTCGGCGCGACCCGTATCACCTTCGGCCCCGGACTGCAGGGGCAGGCCATGGCCGCCGTGCGCGCCTGCGCCGCCCGGTTGCGGCGTCGCTGAGCCCGTACATGGCGAAGCGCCCTCCGCAGCAGGTGCTGGCGGGGGCGCTTCGCCATGTGCTTGCCGGATCGGATCAGATCAGGCCGAGCTTGCGGACCGCCTCGCGCTCGTCGTTAAGCTCCTTGACCGACGCGTCGATGCGCGCGCGGGAGAACTCGTTGATGTCCAGGCCCTGGACGATCTCGTACGTACCGTTCGACGTGGTGACCGGGAAGGACGAGATGATGCCCTCGGGAACGCCGTAGGAGCCGTCGGACGGGATACCCATCGAGGTCCAGTCGCCCTCGGCGGTGCCGTTGACCCAGGTGTACACGTGGTCGATGGCGGCGTTCGCGGCGGAAGCGGCCGAGGACGCGCCCCGCGCCTCGATGATCGCGGCGCCGCGCTTGGCGACGGTCGGGATGAAGGTATCGGCCAGCCACGCCTGGTCGTTGACGACCTCGGCGGCGTTCTTGCCCGCGATGTCCGCGTGGAAGATGTCCGGGTACTGGGTCGCTGAGTGGTTGCCCCAGATCGTCAGTCGCTTGATGTCGGAGACGGCGGCACCGGTCTTGGCCGCGAGCTGCGAGATCGCGCGGTTGTGGTCCAGACGGGTCATCGCGGTGAAGCGCTCGGCCGGTACGTCCGGGGCCGCGGCCTGCGCGATGAGCGCGTTGGTGTTGGCCGGGTTGCCGACGACGAGGACCTTGATGTCGTCCGCGGCGTTGTCGTTGATGGCCTTGCCCTGCGGCTTGAAGATGCCGCCGTTGGCGGCGAGCAGGTCGCCGCGCTCCATGCCCTTGGTGCGGGGGCGGGCGCCGACGAGGAGGGCGACGTTGGCACCGGCGAAGCCGACGTTGGGGTCGTCCGTGATCTCGATGTTGCGCAGCAGCGGGAAGGCGCAGTCGTCGAGCTCCATCGCGGTGCCCTCGGCGGCCTTGACGCCCTGGGGGATTTCGAGGAGTCGGAGATTGACCGGCACATCCGGGCCGAGCAGGTGGCCGGAGGCGATGCGGAAGAGCAGCGCGTATCCGATCTGGCCGGCTGCGCCGGTCACGGTGACATTCACGGGAGTGCGGGTCATGGCGATCTCCGTTAGACGGCTGGCGGTGGGGGTTCCTGCCCCTGGTGCGGGGACATCCCTAAATCTTGATGTGAAGAGATATCCGGCGTTCAGGCTATCCGACCCCGGCCGTCCCGGCCGCGCGCCCCCCTGTGGCACCGCACACAGCCGTCCGTCCGGTCCCGCGCCGTCACACCCGCTCTACTGCGGTGTCGTACAGCCTTTCGCGCCCAGGCCGCCGCGCAGGTCTCGCTGTACCGGACCTCTGGGCGGGGCCAGTCCGCCGTCGTTGCCCGCTGATCACACGGTGCCGGAATGGTCACTTCCGTGCCACAGGCCACGGGCATCTCTTGTACGGAGTACTGCATGTCCATGACTCTGTTCACCAGGGCGGGGCAAGGGAGCCCGTGTCCGGTGGGTGTCCGTCCCTCCTCGGGGGAGGGGACGGGCACCACCCCTGACGGTTCGTGAAGCCCTACCGGATCGTGAAGTGGACGACGTCCTGCAGGAACGGGACGTACAGCCATGGCTTGGGCTGTGCCATCACCGCGAGCAGCACGATCAGCGTGCCCATGGTCCCGTACGTGATGAGGTCGGTGAACCGCGACCGCACGGCGAGCATGCCGACCGAGGGGACCGCCCAGCGCAGGGCCGCCCCGGCGAGCAGGGCGACGCCGATCAGCATGACCCCGATCCTGAACGCCCCGGCGAACGGATCGACGGCGACGATCAGCAACCCGGCACCGGCGGCGCAGAGCACGCTGAGCAGCGGCCACTGCCGGGCGGGCGCGGGCGCGTCGCCC
>DATCWZ010000811.1:0-2618 GCA_036566065.1 Streptomyces sp.
ATGGTGTACGGCCATGTCACGGGCGAAGCCCGCGTCCGCCGAGTCCGCCGCCGGAACCGCCGCCACCCCGGCGGAGGCCGAGTCGGCGGTGTCGGCCGCGCTGTCCGTCCCCGACGTGGCGACCGTCGCGGCCCCCGCGAAGATCAGCGCGAGCGCCACGGCGGAACCCGTCGCCCACTGCGTACGCCGCATGCTCCTCGTCATCGCCCGTTCGCCCCCACCCCGCCCGTGCAGGGCGCGCCCGGCTCGGGCGTCTGCGGACCCTGCACGTACTTCGCGAAGAACTGCGCCACCCGCCGGTCATCGGCGCCGTCCACCGTGACCTGCTTGCCCCAGGCGGTCAGCGTGATCGTGCCCGCCTGGCCCTTGTAGGGGCTCATCAGCGAGTACGGAGTGCTGTCGACCCGGGCCGCGAGCTTCTTCACATCGGCCTCGGGCGCCTTGTCGGTGTACGTCACCCAGACGGACCCGTGCTCAAGCGCGTGCACGGCGTTGACATTCGGCACGGCGTTCTTGTACACGACGCCGTCGCAGTTCAGCCAGGCCGGATTGTGGTCCCCGCCGACCGGGGGCGCCATCGCGTACTTCACGTCCCCGGTCACATGGTTGCGGGTCAGCTTCTTCGCGTCCCAGGTCTTCTCGCCCTCGATGGGCTCGGCGGCCAGCTTCGCCCTGTCCTTCTCCGTCTGCTTGGAGTCCTGGGCCTGCGCCTTCTGCGTATCGGCCTTCGCCTCGGTCTTGTCCAGCAGCACGTACGTACCTAGCCCGAGCAGGCCCGCGACCAGCACGCCGCTCAGCCCGAAGGCGAGGACACGGTTGCGGCGGTCCCGCGCCCGGTCGGCCTTGCGCATCTGCTCTATGCGGGTCCTGCGGTCGAAACTCATGTCGTCGGGTCCTTCTGCGAATGGGCCGGTAGGAAGGGAACAGGCCGGAAAACCGGTGCGTCCGGAGCCCGTGCCGAGGCACCGTACCCCTTGCACACCATGGCCGCCGATCGTAGTGGGTACGCGGGTGCCCTCCCTCACACCGTGTGCGTAATCTGGGTGAAATCCCGGGTCGTGATACTGGAGTCCCTCCCTACCCCGGGCGGTGGTGCACAGGCCGTCTGAACTGCAAGGATGTGGCTATGGACAAGCAGCAGGAATTCGTCCTCAGGACGCTTGAGGAGCGCGACATCCGTTTTGTGCGGCTGTGGTTCACCGACGTGCTCGGATACCTGAAGTCCGTGGCCGTGGCCCCCGCCGAGCTTGAGCAGGCGTTCGACGAGGGAATCGGCTTCGACGGCTCGGCCATCGAGGGCTTCGCCCGGGTGTACGAGTCGGACATGATCGCCAAACCGGACCCCGGTACGTTCCAGATCCTGCCGTGGCGCGCGGAGGCACCGGGCACGGCCCGGATGTTCTGCGACATCCTGATGCCGGACGGCTCGCCGTCCTTCGCCGACCCGCGGTACGTGCTCAAGCGCATCCTCGCCAAGACCTCCGACCTGGGCTTCACGTTCTACACCCACCCGGAGATCGAGTTCTTCCTGCTCAAGGACAAGCCGGTCGACGGCACCCGCCCGACGCCCGCCGACAGCTCCGGCTACTTCGACCACACCCCGCAGAACGTCGGCATGGACTTCCGCCGTCAGGCCATCACCATGCTCGAATCGATGGGCATCTCGGTCGAGTTCAGCCACCACGAGGGTGCCCCCGGCCAGCAGGAGATCGACCTGCGGTACGCCGACGCGCTGTCCACCGCCGACAACGTGATGACCTTCCGCCTCGTCATGAAGCAGGTCGCGCTGGAGCAGGGCGTGCAGGCGACATTCATGCCCAAGCCGTTCTCGGAGCACCCGGGTTCGGGCATGCACACCCATCTCTCCCTCTTCGAGGGAGACCGCAACGCGTTCTACGAGTCGGGCGCCGAGTACCAGCTCTCCAAGGTCGGCCGGTCCTTCATCGCGGGCCTGCTCAGGCACGCTGCGGAGACGTCGGCGGTGACGAACCAGTGGGTCAACTCGTACAAGCGCATCTGGGGCGGCTCCTCCCGCGCGGCCGGCGCGGGCGGCGAGGCACCCTCGTACATCTGCTGGGGCCACAACAACCGCTCCGCGCTGATCCGCGTCCCGATGTACAAGCCCGGCAAGACCGGCTCGGCCCGCGTCGAGGTCCGCTCCCTCGACTCCGGCGCGAACCCCTACCTGGCCTACGCGGTGCTGCTCGCCGCGGGCCTCAGGGGCATTGAGGGAGGCTACGAACTTCCGGCCGGTGCAGACGACGACGTCTGGGCCCTGTCCGACGGGGAACGCCGGGCGATGGGCATCGAACCGCTGCCGCAGAACCTCGGCCAGGCGATCGAACTGATGGAGCGGAGTGAACTGGTCGCCGAGACGCTGGGCGAGCACGTCTTCGACTTCTTCCTGCGCAACAAGAAGAGGGAGTGGGAGGAGTACCGCAGCGAGGTCACAGCCTTCGAACTCAAGGCCCTGCTACCGGTGCTGTAACTGCGGCCCGCGCCGAGGCGGAGGCGGAGTGCCGTCGGTGCAGACACCATCGTGGAGGCCGACCGGTCGCCGCATACCGGACCGGTCGAGGCCGAGGGGTCACTGGTCGCGCCGGTGCACGCCCGTGACG